>CALHTA010000224.1 GCA_938038645.1 uncultured Thiotrichaceae bacterium | reverse complement strand
CAATCGGAGCAGCTAACGGGTGATAGGAACGCTTCGTTGGCGCATTTTATGGCTTCTTACGGTCATTTTGAAAACCCTGTTGATGACGTTTTAGATGCGTATTTCCACCATTGCTCGATTGCTATGACTTGTGAGCAGCTGGCAAAAGCATCCCAGTTCTTGGTGACTAACGGCGTCAATCTCAACACGGGAAAACGTGTGGTTTCAGAGCAACGCGCACGACGGATTAACTCCTTAATGATGATGTGCGGGCACTATGATGGTTCGGGAGAATTTGCGTTTCGGGTAGGCTTGCCTGGGAAGAGTGGGGTTGGAGGCGGGATAATGGCCGTTGCCCCTGGAAAAGCTTCAATCGCGGTGTGGTCGCCTGGCTTGGATAGTGTTGGCAATAGCAAGCTCGGAACCCTGGCGTTGGAAATGTTGACACAGCGCACGGGTTGGTCAGTTTTCGGGGATTAATAATTTAAATAAATCTCTGGTCTAAAGCTCAAAGTACCAGAGGTTTATCTATCACAACATCAATCTATTGTTGTATTTGGATCGCAATAATCGCGGTGTCATCTTTTATGCTTTTGAGTTCGTCTTCTGAAAGTTGAAAAGACCAGAAGTTGGCGTTTAATCTAAACGACACATTTTCGTAAGATGCATGAGTTCGTCCTTCGATCTCAGAACCATTAACCGTTACTGAGGGAACTAACTTTTTCAATTTCCCCCATGTTAAGTTAACGCTCAAACCTTTCTCAAAGATGATTAGAGGAGACGTGATATTGATATTGCCTATCTTTGAACTATCATCAAAATAAGGGTCAATGTGCCCCACATGAGATCCTTCATAAGAAATAGCCAATACTTCAAAATCACCTTCTCCAGTTTCAATAACTGTTTTACTAAGCATATCTGAGTAATCAGATAGTTTATGGCCTGGACGCATACCCAAAGCTGACGGATGTTTTGTCAGTAAGAAATTGCCAAGCGTTATTAGCTCAACTCTGCGATTTTTTGACCGACCTTCTGGTGTTGCATTATCGGCAATCGGATTTGATATGCCATGACCCACGGCTTTGAAGTTGGACGGGGCAATATCGAACTGTTCTACAAAATAATCAACCACTGCCTGAGCGCGCCTCTGCGATAATTTTTGGTTGCCATCCTTACTACCACTGCTGTCTGTATAGCCTGCTACTTCAAAGTTAGGGTTGTTAACTTGAAGCAACTTTGTCGCTAAATCATCAAGAATTACCTGTGACGCTTCCGTCAAGTTTGCTGAGCCACTTTCAAATGCGACACCTTCCAATGAAAGTTCGGATACCTCAGCAAGGTCATTGGCGATTTTATAACCTTCAATTTCTGGAATAATTATTCCGATTGTTTCAATAGCGTCTTTGTATAATACCCAGCAACTTCCACCTTCATTTGCAGGAAGGCGTAACCAGAGATCTTTCGCTACTTCTGTTAGCTCTTCACCTTCAAGGTCGCCTTGGTTAAGAACATAGTTTTGATTGTCATAGCGGTAAAGCGCATAACCTTCAGAGTAATAAACAAGAAAGCTGAGGATGTCGCCTTGTTTTAGATCAAGCTTTACTTTGTTGTCGTCTTTCTCTTGAGTTGCCGGTATCTTTAGGTCGCGACTCATTTTGTAATTTCTAACTTCTGTTACCGATTTATATAATATTTTATCAGCTTCATTTCGTTTGTAATTCCACGGTGAGAAAGTGGCAAGTTTAGGCACTGAGCAGGCTATGTTTTGGGGGGCGCTGAGTCTCATCTCCGCGCGACCATAAAGCTCCACCCCGTCCATATTGACAGAAAACATTGATGGGTACTCGCCGGGCCAGAAATCTGCGATGTACCAGCTCTTTTCATACCCTTCGACTAAACCTTTAGCGTCACTAGTACTCATTCTTCTCTCCCAAGTTTTACAAATTATTTTGAGCTATAAGCTTAGGCTAAATTATGGGAAATCACTGAGATAACTGACTTATATAGGAAATGAGTTGTTTTGAGTTAGTTATAGCCAGCACAATAATTTTATTAAGTTTTGGGCCATGAATTTCTATCTTGCCGGTTATGTCCGCTAGTTTGGCAATATTTGCATCATTTGTTTTTGTTATAAATTTTGAAAATCATGCTTAATTTCAAATTTAGATGATATTATGAATCTATAGAGGAGAGGGAAGCCAATACGTGGGTTGATGTATTGGAAAAAGTCCTATTAGATCATCAGTCGTATTGCAGGATTTGAATGAATAAGCCATTGAGAATTGCCGTCATCGGTGCCGGATTAATCGGTAAGGTACACATCGCCCAAATCGAGGCTAACCAACATTGTATACTTGCCGCAGTTGCCGACCCAACTGAAGCCGGCAAGGCTTATGTTGAAGCTCGACGGGTACCTTGGTTTGCCACCTTAGATGAGTTATTAATGGTTGGAAATGTCGATGGCGTTATTCTTGCAACCCCCAATAATCTTCATTCCGAGCAAACCCAGCAGTGCATCGCTGCCGGTGTTCCGGCGCTTATTGAAAAGCCCGTTGCGCATAGTTTAGAAGAAGGTCAGCGTTTACTTACCATTGCAGAATCCTCCAATGTCCCGTTGATGGTTGGCCATCACCGTGCCCACAGTCCCATTATGAGTAAAGCTCGTGAAGCCATTGATTCTGGTGCGCTTGGTGACTTGGTAGCAGTGACTGGGAGTGCGATGTTTTATAAGCCAGCTGATTATTTCGAAGCAGGGCCTTGGCGCACGCAACTAGGTGGCGGCCCGATTTTAATCAATATGGTGCATGAAATTGGTAATCTACGTTATCTATGCGGTGAGATTGCAGCAGTGCAAGCGATAGCTTCTAATCGTCGTCGTGGCTATGCAGTCGAAGATACGGTTGGTATTTTGATGAGCTTTGAAAGTGGCGTGGTTGGAACCTTTATCCTGTCAGATACCGCAGCGTCGGCTCGCAGTTGGGAGCAAACGGCACAAGAAAACAAACGCTATTCAACTTACCCTGATGAGGATTGTTATCACATTGCTGGGACCATGGGGTCGCTTTCGGTGCCTACTATGCGTATCAAGCGCTTTAATAATGAAGCGGAGCGTTCATGGTACGAGCCTATGGAATGTGAAGAGATTCCCTTAGAGAGAGAAGATCCTTTGAGTGTTCAGCTGCAGCATTTTTGTCAGGTAATTCGAGGCGAGGTCGACCCTTTGGTCAGTGTTCGAGATGGCCTTCAAAATTTACGGGTTACTGAGGCAATACTCGAGGCTGCAAAGAGCGAAAAGCTTGTTCGTCTGGATCATTTATAATAATTGTTCAGGATACGGTGCGTATCGTTTTTGACAAAAAAAACCGGGCGTTAGCCCGGTTTTAGTACTCAAGTAAACTTAAGATTAAAGCAAGAAAAGAAAGGTGCTGCTAACTAGTTGCAGGGCTTGATCAACCGCCTGCAACATCGTTAGATAGTCAGTATTCTCCGTTGCTGCTTTTTCTAGATTAGTTAATGCATCCTGCATTTCATCTCCTCTAGCAGACATCGCTTCATTCAGCTTTTGCATACTCGTCGTTTCTATCTTCAAAATTTTCAGGCTGATGTCGTGTACGGTTTCACCACGAATTTCAATTTCTTGTGCCGACATGTCAATTGTTGGTTTTGCAACAAGTTTGGCATAAGTCTCTTCCAACGTTTCAATTGCTACTTCTTTAAATTGTGCCATCAGTAATTCTCCTCTCGAACGTAGATTTGAGGTGGTACTCCGGGGTAAAGTGGCTGCGGGTTTTTTATAGAATCATTCAATTTATAAGCCTGCCTGATGAAGCGATTAACATCACTCAACATTGCACTTGCCACTCCGATATCTTGCTTACCTTGCAAGATATTTACCCATGCTTCACGAAAAGCTTCATTTGCTTCTTGTACATCTTCAAAAATATCTAAAGCTTCTTTTCTGTTGAACCACTTCAGTCGGTTATTTGCCCATTCATCAACATGAAACTGATTATTTGGTGATTTACTCACAAAAGGCCCTAGTACTTTATCGGCGTAATGAGATTGGTTTTCCATTTTTAAGCGACGCTTATAAATGTTAGAAATCAGCGCCAACTGTTTCGCCTGTAAATCAATCTGCCTACCGATGATTTCTTTATCTCTTTCTAATGCTTGTTTCACTTGACCCGCATAATGTCTGCCAATAACTATGCTGCTTAGCTCAGAAACAAGCCCCACTTGATTGCCACCAAGCTCACTTGAAGGCTCTCCTACACCATATCTAAGAGATTGAGTCGCATTGATCTCGCTGATCGTGAAGCTGACTGAACCAAGCGTTTTGCTCATATCATTTCTAAGCGGTGAGTCAACCATTGCCTGCAAAGCTTTAAAGTACTCTTGCAGTAATATGTTTTGATCACGCAGTTGATCAGCAACGCTTATCCAGTTTTCTACAGCGTCATTTTTTTCGTTCAACTTTTGCGCTTTGTTTTTACCGGTATGACTCATAGACAGTATCCATGAGTCCATTTCAATGACTCGTCCTTTAGTAATTTCGAGTAGTTTGTTTAGCGTATCGGTATAAACAATTGCAGTTGTTGAAACTTCATTGGTTTGTTTTATCGCATGTGTCGAACAGCCTGTGACCAGAAACGAACACAGCAGTGTTGATGAACAGGCAAGATGATAGTTCATAATTTTCTCCAGGTAATGCTGAGATTAATTAGATTTGGGGTATAGATTTTGTTTATCACAGCAAATTCATTCTGCTTATTAATGTGCAAAAAATATACTTAATTAATTGTAATGAGTGAGTGGAGTACTCCACAGACCAATGTAGGTTGCTGCTAATAACTAGCGCGGTTGAGGTTTTACAAGCTGTAGCATGGCTACATTACGATTTGTTTAATCGTTGCGTTATGACAATAAATCAGGACATGGCTCTGCACTTGCAGAATGGCTGCTTATGTCACTTCGGTTGAGGGTTGATTGAAATATTATGTCTCAAGAGAGGTTTACTAAGATGTGCTTTTTATTGGTAAGTATTATTTAACTTAAGCATTAGCAAACTTAATGAGAAAGACAATGATATTTTAGTTTGTATAAAAAATAAACTATTTTCTTATGAAAAATCGATTTAATTCGAGAATTAACTGCTTGGTAAGTGATCTTTTATTATTTCGAATATTTCTGGACGATGTTCCTGCATCTCTTCAGGACTCAATCCCTCTAAAGAATGAGGGTACTTAAGCCAATCAGATGTTTCATGAATAACATAATCAGGCACAAAATCAGTTTGTCGACGACTTGGTTTGTAATAGGGCACTGCTATGCGAATTTGCTCAGGCGTGTTCAGTCGCGCCTTGCTGCGTAATGAGTTTAAGATAGCCTCAATCGAACGTCCCGTGTCAAACACATCATCAACAATCAGCAGTCGATCATCATGCTTAACATGCTTCACTAGGTAGTTAAGGCCAAACACTTTTACTTCACGCGCTTGGTTATCAATACCACTGTAAGAAGCGGTACGAATAGCGATATGGTTAGTCGATATTCCGTGATACTCAAGGTATTCCTGAACGGCGATTCCAATCGGAACGCCACCACGCCAGATTGCAATGATAAAAGTGGGTTTGAAGCCGCTGTCTAACACTTGCTTAGCTAATGCAAATGAATCTTCAAGTAAGCCTTGGGCGGTCAGGTACACTTTGCTCATAAATATTCACACTGGGTTCGACGATATCATCTGTAATCGGTTATATTGTCGCGTATTCTAGTTTGGCGCAAGCCTCTTATTGATGTTAACAGCGAGCTCATAATGGAAAAGCAGTTTCTGGACGAACAATCGGTGATTCTTGACTCCTTTCGCTTAGGTACAACAATCTTTTCGAGTGGATTCCGACCGACCTTTATTGTGGGTTTATGGCGTGGAGGGAGCACTATTGGGATTTATGTTCAGGAATGTTTACAAACGCTGGGTGTTGAAACTGACCATATCGCTTTGAGAACGTCCTACCAAGGACTTTCGCACTACCAAGAAACGTTAGATGTTCCCGACCCTAAAATTCGAGTACATGGTACACAGTACCTGCTTGAAACGTTGAATGCAGAGGATCGCTTATTAATAGTCGATGACGTGTTGAGCACCGGAAGAAATGTAACTGCTGTTATTAATCGTCTGCAAAACCATCTGAAACGCAATATGCCTCAAGAAGTCAAAGTGGCTGCTTTATGGCATCGTCCCTCACATGATCAAACGGGTTTAGTGCCAGATTTCTCATTGCATACTACTCAGAATTGGTTGGTGTTTCCGTATGAGCTTAGTGGTCTGTCACGTGAAGAGATCCAAGCCAATAAACCGTTTGTCGCTATCTGATTAGCCGTCACTTGACGTTTTGTAGGGGCATGTATAAAGTCTGAGCACTCTTTATTCAAAATCCTATATCTAATGAAAAAAATCCTAATTGCACTTGTGTTGCTAGTGGTTGCCGCGGCAGCGGCTGGCCCGTTCCTAATTGGTTCTCAAATTGAGAAAATAACAAAAAATCTGGTTGAGAAAGGGAATAGTCAACTAGCGACACTGGTTGAGTCTAATCCACAGTTTCAAAGTGCGAGCGTCACGTTAGATAGTTATGAAAAAGGCTATTTAGATGCCAAAGCAAACGGCGTTCTGAAAGTGTCTTTGATAGGCGCTGATGAGTCAGAAGGATTTACGGTTCCTTATACCACTGAAATTACTCACGGCCCTTACCTTGGTGATGCAGGGTTTGGTTTAGCCAGAATTATCACGCGCCCAGACTTAACAGGATTTGATCTGCCAGAAGCAATCAATGAAGACACCTTAATTATCGAAGGTGTGGTGGATTTCAAACAAGGCATTACGGAGACCTTGACCGTAGCGCCGATTAAACACGTTGCTGAAGATGGTAATACTGTTGATTTTGCTGGGGCGAAAATTAATTCAAAGAGCCATGTAAAAAACCGTTTAACGTTTACGGCCGATATGAACGTCGAGCAGTTAACCGTGAGTGATGGCGAGCAGTCAAACATCATCACACTAAAGCCATTTACTATGGACATGAGCGGTAAAGGTGATGGCAATATGCAAAATGGCAGCTATCAAGCAACGAGCAGTGCCATTGAAGCGAGCATGGGAGAAGGCATCAGTGTTGTGCTGCAAAAGATGGGCTTAGCAGGAAATTATAAGCAAGCTGATGGCGCAAGTTTCATGTTAGGTGTTGGTAATATGAGTTTGCAGGAGTTGGTAATTACCAACCCCGCAGCGTTGCCAACACCGCTTAAGATTCCTGAACTAAAGTTTGAAACCAAGCTGGAGCAAGCGAAGAACCAAGATTTGACAATGTCAGTCAAATACCAAGGAACGCTGGACCCTAGCATGATGCGGATGATGAACTCACCGGTCGATGTTAAAACAGCTGAAATTGATCTTCAGTTCAAGGCAATTCCTTTGGCTGCTGTGACTGATTACCAGAAATTGGTTAAAGAACTTTCATCCGAGCCTGATCCCCAAAAAGCAGCGGCTCAGATGCAGGCGAAAATGTTTGATTTTGTGCAAATGCTTGCCCAGAACGCAGCATCTACAAACATCAAAGTTAATGCGACTTCAGCAGAAGGCGATTTAAATGCTGATATTAATGCCGGCTTTAAACCCGGAATCGATTTTGATGCAGCTCAAATGATGCAAATCTTAGCAGCACCGGATCCAAGCTCAATCATGCCCTTATTAGTGGGGCGCGGTGATGTTTCACTGAGTAAAGGGGTAACGGATAAAGCAGGGCTTACACCGATGATTCAAATTATGGCTGCGGAGTTTGTGACGCTAAAAGACGATAAGTTTGTTTCTGAGTTACAAATTACAGATGGTCAGTTGATGATTAATGGAACACCGCTTCCGTTAGCACCTCAGTAATAAGTTATAACGCCTTAGAATATTCCAAGCTTTAAACCCTCGGCCATTCCTGAGCCGAGGGTCTGACATTCCTCTGTAAACTTCTCCTGAAATTCACCTTTAAGTAATAATGGTCCTTGAATGGGCTTCCATTTAAGCCCAACCACAATTTTTTCTACGCTTTTCGTTGCGCCGGTTCCATCTAAGCCTGCCTTGATATAGAGCGCCCAAGGTAACGCTTGTGTTTCCTCTAAGCAGGGGTAATAGATGCGCTCAAAGAAATCTTTGATTTGGCCACTCATGTAACCAAAGTTTTCAGTTGTGCCAATGATGATGCCACCGCAGGATAAAACGTCGGCGGCGGTCGTTTCTAAAGGTGGTTTAATGATGACAGGGTAGTCACAGTCTTCGATTCCTATCTGCACCGCATTTCTTAACACTAGTGAGTTTTTGGAAGGGGTATTGGCAACTACTAAAATTGGTTTCATAGGCGTTATTTATTGCTAGGGTTCTGAAGTTTAATGCCTCTTAAGTACCTACTTGTATGTAGGTAAACGCTTACATTTCTCCTGTAATATACCCTCGATTAGATATTCTGAAAAGTGCTTGCAAGTTACTACAGACTATCCCATTATTGCGAAAAATTTTACAGAGGCTTAGTTCTACTTGCCTCTATTAGATTTGATACTAGCCGTAAATATATTTAACGAATTGAGCCCTACATTCAATTCAGATGATTGACCAAGTGGCCTTTATCGACTGATTTGGCCTTATATTTTTGTTCAGGATGAGAGCATGACAACTTATAAAAGTGATATCGAAATAGCGCGTGAAGCAACGATGCAACCAATCGGTGAGATCGGAGAAAAACTTGGCATTCCTTATGAAGCACTATTGCCATATGGTCACACGAAAGCCAAAGTAAGCCAAGAGTATATCCAATCAGTACAGGGTAACGATGAAGGCAAGCTCATTTTGGT
>CALHTA010000223.1 GCA_938038645.1 uncultured Thiotrichaceae bacterium | reverse complement strand
GCGGCCTAAGCTAGCCTAGATAGTAAATCTAGGTAGGGTGTATTCGGCTGGCAGCTCAAATTGCTCCGGATAGTCTACGTGTACAAAATATAGACCTCCAGGGGGGGCTGTAGCGCCAGCTTGATCACGATTCTTTTTTTGCATTAGCTCTGGCACCCATTCTGCAGGCTGCTTACCTTCACCAACAGCAAAAAGTGTTCCTGCAATATTTCTTACCATGTGATACAAAAATGCATTTGCCTTCACATCGAGGTAAATAAAGTCGCCTTCCCTACTGACGCTAATGTCATGAATGGTTCTTACCGCATGCTTTGCTTGGCATCCAGCCGCACGTAAGCTTGTAAAGTCTTGCTCCCCTAGTAAATATTGCGAAGCAAGGTGCATGGATTCGTGATTCAATGCCCGACGGTGCCAAGACACTCGTTTATTTAGAATAGCGGTACGCGTACCACGATTTAAAACGATATAACGATACCGCCTGGCTCCTGCTGAAAATCGTGCGTGAAAACTATCGTCAACGGGTTTAATCCAACGCATGACCGCTGATGAAGAAAGATTGCTGTTAGTCCCAAAGTGCCATGAGTCGATAGCGCGCTTTGCGTCACTTTCAAAATGGATGATTTGGCCTATACCATGTACGCCTGTATCAGTACGACCCGCACAAGTCACTTTAACTGGGTGGTTAGCAACCTTTGAAATAGCGCTCTCGACATCACCTTGAACTGAAGGTGCGTGATCTTGATACTGCCAACCAAAATAAGCTGAACCATCATATTCTATACAAGCCGCGTATTTCATTCATTTCACTACGTTTGAGAGAGCCACATTCTAACAGGCTAAAATGAAAAAGGCCGAGCAAATGCTCGGCCTTTTAGTGAGTTTATCGTCTACACCTTATCCTGCTTGGTGCAACAACTCTTTGGCTTCTTTACGCTGATCATCATTACCTTCAGCCATCACTTCTTCAAGTGTGCTGCGAGCGCCTTCAACATCACCCATATCCATATAAGCGCGTGCTAAATCAAGCTTGGTACTTACCTGCGCTTCCATTAGGCTCGTGTCAGAATCACTGTCAAGATCAAGGAAAGATAGGTCATCATCCATTTCACCTAAAATGTCATCTTTAGCTTCTGACATTTTATAAACACTATTTTCAGGAAGGATCTTACCCATTCCAGTGTCGCTGCCATCTAAAGCAAGATTTAAATTAGGCGATACTATTTTACTGTCAACATTAACAGTGTCTTCAATGCCGTCTAGATCAAAATCTAAATCGTCAAAGTCTTCTAAACCCTCAAACTCTTTCGACTCTGATTTAGCAGCTTCTGCTACAGGTGCTGCTGGAGCTTCATCAATGTCAAACTCACTAAAATCGAAATCCATCTCATGATCGTTTGATTCCGTTGACTCTACTCCCGCCTCTGTTTCTGGCTTTGCATCGAGTTCAAAATCTTGTACAACAGCGTCTAAGTCGGCATCTTCGAATCCAAAGCTCTCAGCTGATGAATCCGCTACTTCCGCTTTTGGTTGAGTATCTGCTGACAATAGACTGTCTAAGTCCATATCATCAAAATCTAACACTTCAGCGCTATCTGATTCCGGAGCAATTGTTTCGGCGATCTTTTCTTGTGCATTTTCAGCATAGGCTTTACCTGCAGTAATTGCTACACCACCAGCCGCTGCGGCCGCGCCTAACATACCCAAATTGCCTGCTAAACCATCGTCATCAGATTTTGGTGCTTCAACATTTGCTTTAGCGGTTGAATCGTTAATAACCGCGGCAACGCCAGGGCTTGCAAATAAGGCACTGGTTGGCAGCATCTTACTCCCCCAGTCAGAAACCTTTTCCCAAAGCTCTTCTTTACCCGGACCGTTTAACTGTGCAAACTCAGTTGCGGCAATTTCGAATGCTTCTTTATTGTCAGAAGCGTGGTAATTTTCAAGAAGCTTCGCTCGATACTCAAGATTACCTGGTTGCTTCTCAATCGCCTTCTTTAGCTCAACTTCTGCTTGCTCATGTAAGCCATAAACAATGTACACATCAGCTTCTTGAAGAATATCATCGCCATCATCGTCAACATCACCATCATTAATAACTGGCGCTGAGACTGGAGCAGGCGCACTAGCAGCTGCTGCAGGTTTAGACACTTCTTCTTGGATAAGCTCATCCATTGGATCGACATCAAAATCGTTTTCAACCGCGCTTGAGCTCCCACCTAGACCTGAAAACGGATCGTCCATTTCAGATAGTGTATCTGAGTTGTTTTGAGGAGCGGCATCAAAATCACTACTTCCAGGCGCAAATGATGGATCATCAAAATCTATCGGGCTGTAATCATCATATTCATCATCACCACTGTTACGTCGGCGCAAGAATAAGAATCCAGCAATTAGCGCTAATAACGAACCACCACCAAGACCTAACACCAGCGGCGAGCTCAACAAATCAAGTATTCCGCCTTCTTCTTCGATAGGCTGACTCGGCGCTAGCGCTGTTGAAATATCGTCAACGACAGGCTCTTGGAAGATCTCAGTATCTTGACCCATATCATTAATGATTGCGTCTGCTGGATCTTGAGTTCTAACGATCGTTCCATCGTTACCATCCTGACTAGCGAGCATCTTCTCTATTTCGCCACCCTGCTCATTAATGGTGCCTTCAACGTCAGTTTCACTAGAGCTCATTGCCGTCGGTGGCTGACCTAAACTAACCTGTAGCTCCGCAAGCTGCTCATTTTTGAGAGTGATTAAACGATTTTTCTTTTTCAGCAGTGCTTCTAGCTCAGAAACACGCGACTTCAATTCGTTATTTTCACGAGTTCTCGCTGTCAGTGACTCACTCGCCAGTGTCATTTGTCGATTAAGGTCATCTAGCTTAGCCTGACCAACAAGGTTGCCATTGTTAGCCGAGTTCATCTTATTGGTTGAACCCAAGACTTCAATTCTTGCCTGGCTATTTTTGACTGGAGCGTTGTTAGTCCCAGCCGTTTTTCCAGAGCCATTTTGAGCAATCTGTTTATTTGTTGATTTAGTCGATCTTGCAGGACGACTCTTCTTCCATTCTGCGGTTTGTGTCCTTATATCTTGACGCGCCGATCTTAACGAAACTCGTTTAGCTTCATTAATTGAAGGGCGTCGAACGTTAACCCCTGCTTTCAGGTTATTGATATTCCGCTTACGGAAAGCAGTAGGATTGGCCTGATAGATAGCCATCATCATCTGCTCATTGCGAACGCCGTTATATCCCAGCTTTTTAGCCACTTTAAATAGCGTATCGCCACGACGTATACGGTAAGTTTTAGATTGGTTACCACCCGTAGCATTAGCTCCTCCCGTCGGAGGACCAGGACGACGCAAACCGTCATTCTGAGCTTGTTGACGCTGCTGCTGTAACTGCCTTTGGCGCTGCAACTGCTGCTGTCGAGTTTGTTGCTGTTGTGCAATAACACGTTGGCGCTGCTGTTGCTGGCGCTGCTGCTGAGTTACCGCTGCTTGCTGTTGTGGCTGTGCTTGAGTTCGCTGTGATGGATCAGGTCGTACACCAACGGTATTACTCGCTATTGAAGTCCCTGGCTGCATTAGCACAGGTGGGTCAAGCAACACAGTATATTCTTTTAGCAACTGACCTTTTGGCCAACTCACTTCTAAAAGGAAGTTGATAAACGGTTCTTTAACAGGCTGACTAGATGAAACGAGTATGACCGGCTTTCCGTTTTCCATTGCCGAGCGAAATCTAAGACCGTTAAGGAAGTCTGGGCGCTCAATACCGACACGGCTAAATACCGAAGGTGAAGCTACTTTGACTTTCAGAGCACCGACATTTGCGTCGCCAACTGAGAGTAAACCTATTTTTGCCTTGAAAGGTTGGTTCAGATTAGAAACCGACTCAATCTCGCCTAGCCCTAACGCCAAGGTAGCGCTGGGATAAGAGATAGCTATATATACAGCTAAACTTAAGGCCTTTTTATTCACTTGTTAATCCCCTTAGTAGCAATTGTGCTCTATCCATTTCAGTTGCCCAACAAGACATTAATTTGTTTGTGACGGTGAATTGAATCATGAACGGTGCTCTATTGTTATTTTATTATATTCAAGAGTTATTTTTGCATTTAGTTCGTACAGAAAATCTGTTTGAACCGGTCAAAACCCAGCGTCATCTCTGACCGTGTGTAATTAATAGCAATAAACCAATGAATCGTACCTTAATAATCTCTTCTCACTGTCAGTATCTGACGAATGATTGTCATAATGTGACAATTCACTGTCAGCTTTCAAGTTTTTCTACGACTAAAGGTAATCGTTGATTAAAATTTCCGCTATTTGAATACTATTTAGCGCCGCACCTTTACGTACGTTGTCAGCAACGACCCATAAGTTCAAACCATTGGAATATGACAGGTCTTCCCTAATCCTCCCAACAAAAACAGCATCTTTATTTGCAGCCTCTGTCACCGGTGTTGGATACCCACCATTAACGGTTTGATCCAAAAGTGACACACCTGGTGCTGTTGCAAGCAACTCTCGCGCCATGTCAGCTGTTATTTTTTCCCGGGTCTCAATATGAAGCGCTTCTGAGTGGCCAAAGAAGACAGGGACCCTAACCGCGGTCGGGTTTACCGTTATCTCATCATCTTCAAGAATCTTCTGGGTTTCCCAGATCATCTTCATTTCTTCGCGAGTATAGCCATTCTCTTGGAACTCATCGATATGAGGAATGACATTGAATGCTATCTGTTTCGTAAACTCTTCTGTTTTGGCTTCTAGACCATTAAGTAACTTAGCGGTTTGGCCAGCAAGCTCTTTCACCCCTTTTTTACCCGCACCAGACACTGCTTGATAAGTTGCCACATTAATACGAGTCACTTTAACGGCATCGTGAATTGGCTTGATAGCAAGCAACATTTGAATCGTCGAGCAGTTTGGATTGGAGATAATGCCTCTCATACTATAGTCACCAATAGCATGTGCATTTACTTCTGGTATTACTAGAGGAACATCAGCATCACGTCTAAACTGTGAAGTGTTATCAATGACGACACAGCCACTTTCAGCTGCTTTAGGTGCGTAAGTTTCAGACACTGAAGCCCCAGCAGAAAATAACGCTATTTGAACCTGTGAAAAGTCAAACTCATTCAGCAAACCTACTTTATAGTAGGTCCCTTCGTACTCTAATCGAGTTCCAGCAGAGCTCTCCCCTGCCAATAAATATAAATTGCCTATAGGAAAATTACGCTCTGCCAAAATTGACAGCATCGCTTCACCCACCATTCCGGTTGCACCAACAATGGCTACATCATAGGTATCTTGCATCAAGTCTTCCTTATTTAGCTTTAAAAAGCATTGTAATCGATTGATTATATTAAAAATGAGTCGAAAACACACGCTCTCACTTAGATAAAGAATGCTTCTTAAGTTTCAGCATTATGGACTTATGCTAAAAAGCGACTATTACTGCATATTTAATAAAACATTGGCTGATATTAAGTATTGATTAAGGCGTTAGGATTAACATAGACATTGACGCTGGTATGGTCATAACAATTAGGTAATAACATGAATAATATATATAAAAATA
>CALHTA010000222.1 GCA_938038645.1 uncultured Thiotrichaceae bacterium | reverse complement strand
GTTGAGGTTGATACCCATGTGCAAAGCATGTTGGCGTTTGAGTCTGGCGTGATCGGTTCGATGACCATGAGTTTTGATGTTTGGGACTCGGAAACACCGCGTTTTGAGGTGTATGGCGAGAATGGGACCTTGTGCATTCCTGACCCTGATCCGGTACATGGGGCGAATATTTTTGAGGGTGAAGTTTGGTATCGCACCCGTGAGACTTGCCGCTGGGCGTATCAACCAAGGAAAACTGGTAAAGAGCATTGGCAGATTGCTGAAAATACCCACGCCATTAATGAAAATTCGCGGGGCGTCGGATTACTGGATCTGGCACACGCTATTCGTGAAAAACGCCAACCCCGTGCCAGTGGGGCATTGGCGCTACATGTCGTGGAAGCCATGGCTGGGATTCTGGAATCGTCTGAGCAGGGTTGTTTCAAGCAGATGCAAACGAATTGCCCGGTACCGGAACTATTAGCTGAAAACTTTGGAATCAACACTAGGGGATTGTCATGAGCCTTGAGCATCTTGATTTTGCTGAGCCATTTTTTGACGTAAAACACATCGAAAACCTGAGCACTCATCACATTGAGGGGCGGGCTATTGTACTGAATCTGTCGGATCAACCCATCCAGGTTGAAGCGCAGGAAATCACGTACCTACAATCAAACATTGTGGCAGATATCACTTTAAAGAATGTGCAGCGTGCCGTGGTTATTGAGCGATTTGATGCTCACGATGATGACGCAATCTTATTTGAACAGGTCAAGCAGCATTGGCCATCCGCTTACGAGGTGCGCAAGGAAGAGCGTCTTCGCGGGGTGAGTCACTACATGTCGCCGAAGGTGTGGGTGCGCAATATCGGCCTCACGATGTACCACTCCGGAAGTGTTCCTCTCAAGGTTGGCTTGCATAAATTCCACCCCTTTTGTGAGGATCCGGGTTTTAAGGAGGTGCATACCCAGATTGTTGGTGTAGGGAAAATGCAGCAATGCCGTGAACAGGATATTAATACTTTATACTGGGAGGAAACCATGGCACCCGGCACGACACACCGGCCAATGTACGATGCGGAGGGAAATTTCCCATGGCATCAGTATGAAACCATTACGCCCGCCATTTTTATGGCGGTAGAGATCCTGCCTAATGCACCTCAGGAGGTGGTCGCATGAGTGCAAAGTTATTGCCAGAAAACCTGAGTGCTGCATCTAATTTTCCTGTGTTATCCAGACGTCTCCGCTTAGGCATTGTGGGCGGTGGTCGAATTGCTGGCACGCAAGCGATGGCCGCCAGAATGAGCGGCTATTGGGAAGTCGCCGCTGGAGCCTTGTCCTCTAAACCAGAGCAGGCAGTAGCGCGTGGTGCACAGTGGCATCTCCCTGAGGAGCGTTGCTATGCTTCTTTTGCCGAGATGGCGAAGGCAGAGGCCGAGCGACCCGATGGCGTGGATGCGGTAATGATTACGACGCCGAATCATCTGCACCACCCAGCAGCGGCTGCTTTTATGGATGCCGGAATTGCGGTGTTATGTGATAAGCCGCTGACAAACGAAGTCAGCGAGGCGCAAGCCCTGCTTGAATTGCAACAGCAAACGCAAGGCGTGTTTGGGGTGAGTTATGTCATGTCCTGTTTTCCGATGGTGCGACAAGCTCGGGAGATTGTCGCGCGTGGAAACATAGGTAAGATCAATCAAATTCACGTGGAATTTATGCAGGACTGGATGATTCCAGAAGAGGTCTCCGAGGCAGAGCATGTAAAGTGGCGGCTTGATCCTGCTAAATCTGGTTCAACCAGCTGTGTTGGTGACATTGGTACACATGCGGCGCATCTAGCCAGTTTTATTAGTGGTTTAGCGATGACTCAACTACGTGCCGAAATGCATGTTTGTGGTGCGCCTAAACCATTGGAAGATACCGTGTTTATGATGACTCGTTATGCTGATGAAGTACCGGGTACCTTAATGGCGACAAGGTTGGCGGCAGGCAATCGAGGTGGTTTGCGAGTACGGATTTTTGGCAGTAAAGGCGGGGTAGAATGGGATCTGGAGCAGGCCGAGCAATTGAAGCTGAATATCTTTGGTCAACCGGATCAGATCATTAGCCGCGGTCATGGCCATGGTGTCAGCTCGGCGGTAGAGCGCTTAGTTCGTGCGGGGCGTGGTTTTCCAGAAGGAATTATTGAGGCCTGGGGTAATCTTTATACGGAATTTGCACTGGCTGTTGCCGCAAGAAAGGACGGTATCGAGTTACCCGAAGGTTGGCTGGCTTATCCGGAGCTAGAGGAGGGAGTAAAAGGAGTGCGTTTTATCGAAGCTGTAGTGAGCTCAAGTCAGGCGGGTGGTGAATGGGTGACCTTATCTTAAATGCTGCCATACCAAGCAAGTAGTGTTGTTAAGGTAGACTGCTGAATAAGAATCTATCTCCTAGCAAGGAATCAAAATGGATAACAAATACCTCAACCTAGACGTTCGTTCGCTACATACGTTTCTCATCATCATGGAAACCGGCTCCATTACTGCGGCCGCGAATCAATTAAATATTACCCAATCCGCCGTAAGCCACGGCGTAGAAAAGCTTCGAGGGATATTTCAAGATCAGCTGTTTTTAAGAGCAGGGCGCGGCATCAAGCCGACCCCTCGCGCAGAGCAATTGTTTAAAGAGTTGAAACCGCTGCTTGCGAATATTAGTGCGCTCACTCAAAGCGCTGAGTTTAACCCTGCTGAAGCAGACATTCGTTTGACGGTCGCCGCCAATGACTTTCAGCGTGATGTGGTTTTGCCAGCATTTTACAATCGAGTATCGAAGCAGGTTAAGAGCTTCAGCCTAGACGTTATACCTTCGGAGGTTCCACCGACAGAGCTATTACGTAACGGTGATGTGGATTTGGTCATCAGTCCGATTCCGCCTGATGCACCTGACATTTTACAAAAGCAATTATTCACGACAACAGTTGCCTGTTTTTACGATAGCAATGTACGTAAACCACCAAAAACGGAAGAAGATTTTCTTGAGTCAAACTACATTAGCCTGACCTTTATGGCAGGGCGTCGCCGCATGGGTGAAAACCCAATCATGCAAATGATTGAGAATAAAATTATTGTGCGGGTATCTAATTTTGCTGGGATTGCTAGCTTCATTAAAGGCTCTGAGCTACTCGCCATTGTCCCTGAAATGCTGATCAAAACCTCCCTTGCTGATTTTAGTAAGACGGAGTTTCCGTTTGACGCCCCTGAACTGAAAGTCTATTCCTTGTGGCATCAACGCTACCAAAGTGATGCTGAGCACCGGTGGTTACGTGCACAACTATTCGAAAGTGCCTGAGCGTTACGTTTTAAATCCTATCAAATAGCTCATGTCAATCCTGAATCAATCGATTCTGTTCATGTTACACATGAACGGTTTGCTCTTATTCAGTGATTTCAAAGTCCGTAAGCTGCGGGTGTGTCAAATGGAATTACCAATCCATGACCATGATCCCTCGCAACTTTCAAGGACCTACTATGAAAAAATTACTTATAGCCGCAACAATAGCAATCACTGCTGTTACTAGCGCCTGCGCTACCACATCTGTTACTCCAGACCAAGACACTTATGCCGCTAACAAAGCGACCGTAAAAGCTGGAATCATGGGAGCATTCGCTGATCATGATCCTAGTACGGTAGACAAGCATTTTGCTGATCCCTACATACAACATAATCCTTTAGCACCATCAGGCGTAGCTGTGCTTCGCGGCATGGTTGGCAAGATGTCAAAAGGCCCAAAAGGTGGCGTTACGTTTCACCGCATGATTGCTGATGGTGATTTAGTTGCCACTCACGCGACTTACACAGGCTTTGGCCCAGTGCCATTAGTGGCGATGGATGTGTT
>CALHTA010000221.1 GCA_938038645.1 uncultured Thiotrichaceae bacterium | reverse complement strand
GTCAGCCAACTTAAGGGCTATTGCCTTGCCCTCGCTACTTAAAAGAGACACTGAGAAAGGAATTAAGAACGGTGCTTTGTTACTCGATTCTGGCGTATCAGGACAACTCTGCTTAAAGTGTAAAGTACAGGTTTGTGCAGCAGCATCGTAATCCATCGTCACGGCAACCTCAGGCGTCCCCGCTTGGTTATACCAAGTTTGCATTTGCGACAAATCGCGACCATTAGCATCAGCCATGGCTGCCAAGAAATCTTCAGTGGTCACTGCTTGGCCATCATGGCGTTCGAAATATAAATCCATTCCCTTGCGGAAACCTTCTACACCTAGCAGCGTTTGATACAAGCGAACAACTTCAGCCCCTTTCTCATAGACTGTTACGGTGTAGAAATTATTAATTTCAATAAACGATGAAGGGCGAATCGGATGAGCCATTGGGCTAGCATCTTCAGCAAACTGATGTGTCCTTAACATGCGGACATCTTCGATACGCTTTACCGAACGAGAATGTAAATCAGCCGTAAACTCTTGATCACGGAAAACCGTTAAGCCCTCTTTGAGGCTTAGCTGAAACCAGTCACGACAGGTCACACGATTACCAGTCCAGTTATGGAAATATTCATGACCAATAACGGCCTCAATATTGATGTAATCAATATCAGTTGCCGTATCTGGGCTGGCAAACACTAGTTTTGAATTAAAGACGTTTAAGCCTTTGTTCTCCATTGCGCCCATATTGAAGTCATCGACGGCAACGATCATGTAAATATCAAGATCATACTCTAGGCCAAAACGCTCTTCGTCCCACTTCATTGAACGCTTCAACGACTGCATCGCGTGATCGCAACGAGTGATGTTGTGTGCCTCAGTATAAATTTCTAAAGCAACCTTGCGGCCAGACATCGTTGTGAACTGATCACTGACATGCGAAAGCTGACCTGCAACCAATGCAAATAAATATGCCGGCTTAATAAAAGGGTCATACCAGACAGCGAAGTGACGCCCTCCTCCCAAGTCACCTTTTTCAATGCAGTTACCGTTTGATAGCAGAACAGGGTTTGTTGCCTTATCCCCTTCAATTCTTGTGGTAAATAAAGCCATCACATCAGGACGATCTAAGAAATATGTGATTTTCCTAAAGCCTTCCGCTTCACACTGTGTGCAGTAGTTTCCACTGGACTGATATAGACCTTCAAGTGACGTATTATTTTGTGGGTAGATACGACTGGTGACTTCAAGCTCAAACGATTCGGGGAGATCACTTAAAGAGAGGTACTCATCATCTAATTCAAAATCAGATTCTGACAAGGTATTACCATCAATGCTGACGCTCATTAACTCTTGAGCTTCGCCATTTAACTGCAAAGTACTCGCTTGTGGATGTTCACTATGACGCTGATACTTTACAGTTGAGGTGACGATAGTTTCTGTATCATTGAGATCAACATTCAAATGTACTGTCTCAGCGAGATAGTTAGGTACTTGATACTCTTTAAGATGAACGACCTTAGCTTGCCCTTGCTTCATAATACTTCTCTGCTAATTCTGATTATTAGTTGGATTTTTGATAACCACCTCGATTGGCGAGCTATCGGAATTTTTTTGTGAATCGTGGCTAACGATATGAGCGGAATCCTTTTCCAGCACCTTCACTATACTTTTATCTTCAATGGCAACGCTTGCCTTTATTTCTTTGTGTGCTTTTCGAGCTCTTACTAAATAGCCGCCCAAAGCTCCGCCTGCTGTGGTTAACGTCATTAACCCAAAGGTTAATAATTCAATCACCATCATTAAAACACCTGCAGCAACCGTGGCGGCAAATGCTGCACCGACCTTCAAATTCGCCCGACCCTGAGTTTTCTTATAATCACTGGCAATTTGCTTTTGAGTTTTTTCAACCAGCTTGGTTTTGGCTTTCTCTGCCCTCACATGCAGCGTTTCGCGCTCTTTGGCAAAATCTAACTTGGTTTTATTGACCTCTTCTTGGAGTTCCAGCTTCGTTTTATTGGCTTCTTCCTGTAACTCAAATTTGACTTTATTAACCGCATCTTTTGTTTCACTTCGTGACAGGCTCACAAACCAAAAAGCAGCAAAGACCCCAAGCAAAACAATTGCAAATAAGGCGATAAGCCAAATTTTAAGCTCTTCGGGACGGCCAATAATTAGACCAATTCCAAACGTTGCCAACTGTAATAACAATAAACCTGGCAAATAACGCAGCATTGAGTGAACCTATTTTGCTGATCGTGGATCCAATACACGCTATCATAACGTATTAAATTTGGCTTGTTGGGATTAATCTACGCATGCAAAACGTCGACGCTAATGAAATTAATAAGTTTGAAGCCATCGCTAACAGATGGTGGGACGTTAACAGTGAGTTTAAACCACTGCACCAGATCAATCCGTTACGCCTCAACTATATTGAACGACTCGCTGGCGGCCTAGCCGGTAAGCAAGTTATCGATATCGGTTGTGGTGGTGGTATTTTGTCGGAAAGCATGGCGCTTCAAGACGCCGTAGTGACTGGAATAGATATGGGGGAGACCCCTATATCCATCGCTCAGCTACATAGTCTTGAATCAGGTGTGGAAATTGATTACCAACAGATTACCGCTGAAGAAATGGCTGAACAAAATCCGGCACGCTACGACGTAGTTACTTGTATGGAAATGTTAGAGCATGTTCCTGACCCTGGTTCTGTTATTGCAGCCTGTTCAGCACTTGTTAAACCCGATGGACATATTTTCTTTTCCACGATCAATCGCAACCCAAAAGCATTTGCTTTGATGATTGTTGGAGCAGAATATTTTTTACAAATGGTACCTAAAGGTACCCATGAGTATGCAAAATTTATACGGCCATCGGAATTGGAAGGATGGGGCCGAAATAGTGGCCTAAAATTGGAAGATGTTACGGGCATGACTTACAACCCCATTTTCCAAAGTTATAAACTAGGTAATGATGTGGATGTGAACTATCTGATGCACTTTACCAAGAAAACGGTATCGTGATTAACCATCAAATAAAAACGGTTCTTCACTTTTATAAACTCTCTGCTTGGCATGTAGTATTTTAACCAAGGAACAACTTGTTATGATTAACACTTTTAGTAAACGATTCTTTTTGGCATTTTCGATGCTGGCAATCCTATTCCTATCTGGCTGTGCCGTTAGGTATGATAACGTCAAGGTGGATCCTGTTTCTAAACGGACCGTATTTACGAAAATGGACGCCAAGTCTGCTAAGGAAATTGCAGGTGTTACTGCAGCACTCATGAAGCTAGGCCCAAACATCGATCCAGCTGAAGCTAAGTTATTAGCCCATGAAGCAGTTGCCTACCCTAAGGTTCTTGCTAACAAATACAACCTAGTGAGCCCTCCCTACTGGCACAATGTGTTAGTTAACTACGGCTACCGTGAAGACGGTTTATGCTGGCAGTGGACGCGAGATATGGCAAAACACATTCAGGCACGTAATTGGAAAAGCTTTGACTTCTATCACGGTACCGCTAACCGTAGACGTTTCAATGAGCACAACTCTTTAGTGGTAACGGCTAAAGGCAAAGGTGTTCGTGATGGCATGCTGCTAGACCCTTGGAGAAATTCGGGTGAGCTATTCTGGTCAATGACTAAGAATGACCCAGAGTACTTCTGGACACGTTTTACTAACTAAACTAAGTCTATTTAGATTAGTTTTAAAGGGAGTCCACTGTGACTCCCTTTTTGCATTCATTAACAGCTGATTCCAATATGACTCGTTTAACGTTACTTATATCGCTAACACTTTCTCTATTGTTAAGTGCCTGTACTCAACAAGTCAGTGAATATCAAAACCTTTCAGAGAAGCCGCCAATTTCTGTCATCCCATTTACCGACGCTGTTAGCGAATCTGTTATTCGAACTAACTTGAGTATTCCCTTAGATCGTTTGCGCGAACGACTAGAAGCTGATATTCCGGTGTCGCTATATGATGACCCCGGCAAGATCAAACAAAAATGCATTCGGATTTTTGGTAAAAACCTGTGCGAGACTTATCAAGTTGGTGGTTGGGCTGATCGCACTGGGCCAGTACAGTTAATCCCTTTAAACAACGGTTTTTTACGCGTTACGATTCCTTTGCAGTACAAGCTAAAAGTTAAAGGAAAAGGCAAAATTGTAAAAGAACTCCTGCGAAACGTAGACTTTCGAACGGCTGCTTTCACTGCGATTGCCGATATAAAACCAACAGTTAATAGTAACTGGCAGCTACAGCTCTTAGCCAACTCCTCAATTCAATGGCAACAAAGTCCAAAGGTTAATGTGTTAGGGGTAGAGCTAGGTATACAGGAAAAAGTTGAAAAGCCGATCCTCAAAGCACTGAATAAGGCTTTGAAAAAACAACAAACTAAAATGGCTGCTGACAGTCGTTTCAGAAAGAAAGTCGAAGCATTCTGGATGACGCTACAGCAACCTAGAAAGCTCAATGGGCCTTTTCCGCTGTGGTTAAAAACAAACCCTACTGCGCTAAATTTATCAACGATACGGATTGATAGTGATGCCATAAGGGTGGGACTTGCATTGCAAACAACACTCTCAACATCGAGTAACAACGACAATAGTATTGCCCAAGCTACACCGCTGCCTCCATTACTGGATAGATCAATACCTACCTCAAAGCTGCGCATTAGCCTGCCGCTTGCCCTGACTTATGAAACGCTTGCTAGCAGCCTGCAACAACAACTAACAGAAAAACCGTTGGAATATAAACAAGGTGATGTCAGCATCAGCGTTAAATCTGTTGACGTATATCCTAATAATGACCGTTTAGTGTTAGCGGCAAAGGTTAAACTCGATGGGCTTTTAGGCCTGTTAAGCAGTGACGGTGAGATCTACATATCCGGAAAGCCGGTGGTCGACAACCAAACAAAAACGCTTAAATTGGCTGAAGTAAAGTTTAGCCGTAAACTGGATAGCAAGTTCTGGAATGTGACTACCCAATTACTCCACGGCAGACTATTAAAGGGGCTTCAAAGCGCATTAGTTTATGATTTTTCCCAAAACTACAACGAAGCATATCAGTCTATTAATCAGCAATTTAATGGAATGCATAGCAAAAACATAAAACT
>CALHTA010000220.1 GCA_938038645.1 uncultured Thiotrichaceae bacterium | reverse complement strand
GATTGCTAAATCGTCGATGAAGGAGGCGATAGCTCAATGTTTGCATCCGAAGTGTTAAGTTGCGGGGATTGTAACAAATTTAAAGTAGGGTGCTTTAACGAATTTACACTGGGTATCATTAAGAACGACGATAGGCTTGCTGAGCTATGAGGGCATCTGCAAAACTTTCTTATCACTAATCCGCTTAAACCATTGATACATTAACTCTGTGCCTTGGTTATCAACATTTGGAGCGGCCCTGCCTGTCAATAAATCAAACCGATTAATGGTTCGCATTTCAACGCTGAAACGCGTGGCCTTGGAAGTATTAGGCACGCTACCGTGTAAATGAGCACTTGAGAAACTCAACAAATCACCCGGTTCGAGCATAACTTTGACGACTTCAGATGTATCGACACTTTCATGTGGCGACGGTGCAGAAGGATAAGGGGCTTTCAAGCCGTCAGGCGTATTACGTCGACTTTCAATGTGCTTGGCAAAACTCCAGTCAGCCGTATCATTTGCAATAGGGTCAGTCCAATATTTTGGGTAAATCGCAATGGTACGCGATTCTTCTAACTCATAGATTGGTGCCCACCAGTTTATTTGGCTGTGAATGTTACTGCCCCAAGTATCACGATGGGGAGAAATAAAGGAGTTTCTAGCGCCGCCATGCCTAGTACCATAAGGTACGATCCGCAGAGGAAAATGATCATAGTAAGTCTGGTTGAGATCAACACCACATTCGTCAAGTGCTTTGAAAAAAAGCAATCTCGCCGTATCACTTTTACGAAAAGCTGTTTGAGCATTTGAAGTGAGTTTAATAAATTCGTCAGGCGTCAAACTAGCTTGCGCAGTAACCGCTTGAAAAGGTTTAAGCGCACCATCCAATAGATAAGACGTCCAATCTATTAGTTGCTTCATCGCACTGATATTTTGCTGAATCAATAAATCACCAGCAAATAGTATGTTGGCCCGTTCTTCATCGGAAATAGGCATATCTGTGCGGATAATTTTCATGATGTTAGCCCTGCAATACTGTCGGGTGATGATTTGTTTTACTGATCATTTGGAAGCGCCTCTAGCCTCTGCTACTCTACGCCACGGCAATCGCTCAGTACATTCTGCGCTTAGTGTGAATTTGCCTTATCTAATGGGGTTATCGTGGCGATTAAACCAACAATCTATAAAGCAAGAATCTCACTGTCAGATTTAGAACGTGATTATTATGATTCTATCAGTCTAACCATCGCCCAGCATCCCTCTGAAACTTTAGAGCGAATGATGGTTCGTGTTTTAGCATTTTGTATTAATGCACAAGAAGATATGGAACTTACTAAAGGGTTGGATGAGGTAGAAGAGCCTGATCTTTGGGTGAAAACAATGGATGAGCAAATAAAGCTTTGGATTGATGTTGGCGAGCCTTCACCAGATCGCGTCAAAAAGGCTTGCAACCGCTCTGAAGTCGTCAAGGTTTATACATTCAATACAAAATCAGACGTATGGTGGTCTCAAGGCGAGCCTAAATTTAGCCGTTTAAATGCATCTTTTTACCGTTTCCCTTGGGACAAAATTGAAGCACTGGCAACACTTGTAATGCGTACGATGGACTTATCCATAACCATTACTGGCGATTCTGCTTATGTGGCGGGTGATTCTGGGGAGGTTGAAGTGTCTTGGGAGGTTTTACAAGACAAAACAAAATAGAGTGCGCCTACAAAAACAAACAATAAATGTACCGTTTGTCTGAAATAGTTATGGGATAGGGCTTGTGATTAGTATTGGACTTTTAGATTGATTCGGGCTAACCTAAATTCAGGTACAATATTTGTACGTTTTCATAATAAAAATAAATAGGGGTTTATTAAATGAAAATCCGTTCTATACGTCTTGCCCAGGCAGTTCTGCTTGGCCTTATGACATCATTTCCGATCGTATCTTCTGCTGAAACAGCAGTTAGTGCTGGTATTGTTCAACCAAGTCAGGCTGCTCAACAACACTTCAATAAAGGCCGGGCTTTAATCAAGCAAAATCAAGTTGCTCAAGGAATTATCTCACTTGATAACGCAGCCGCTCAAGGCCACCCACAGGCGGCTTATGAATTGGCTGCTTTGTATGAGGCTGGGCTTGGCGTTCAAAAAAACTATAACCGCGCTAAGCATTATTACGAAGTAGCGATTCAACAAGGCCACCGAGATGCGCATTTCAATTTGGCTTTATTATTCAACGGTGAACAAGCGCCATTTGATGATTTAAAACGTGCGCGTGAGCTAATGAACGTTGTTGCTAAGCAAGGTGATATTGAGGCGCAGTTTGTTTTAGCGAACATGCTCAATGCTAGTTCTGCCCAAGTTTCAAGCCAGCCCGCCCAAGCCGTTCAGTGGTTGGGTCGTGCAGCAAACCGCGGACATGAAAAAGCTCAGTTCCAACTCGGTATGCATTATTTAAGAGGGCAAAATGTTGCTCGTGACACCAATGCGGCTTATCACTGGTTTACTCAGGCGGCTAAGAAAAACGTAGCCGGTGCACATTTCAATTTGGCACTGATGCATGAAAGAGGTGATGGTATTCCTGCAAACCTTCAAACAGCAATCCGTTGGTACACAACAGCTGCTGATCTTGGCAATGCAAACGCGCAACAGAACTTAGGGATTAAATACTTAATTGGTGAGCATGTAGCGGCAAATACTAATAAGGCGATGAGTCTTATTAACAGTGCGGCAGCTTCTGGCCTTAAGAATTCACAGTTATTACTAGGTCAGCTTTATCAGTCCGGTTTTGATGGCAAGGTTCGAGTTGATCTGGCTAAAGCGGAAACTTGGTATTTGCGTGCGGCGAAGCAGGGTCAGCCTGATGCGCAGTACCAGCTTGCTTTGATTTTGTTAGAGAAGCAAAACAGTAAAGGCGATGCGAAGTTCTGGATTCAACAGGCAGTTGCTGCAGGGCATCAAGATGCCATGAAGCTACAGGCAAACTTGTAAGAAATACCCTCTTGTCAGATTTTTAAGCAAGAACTTTCAGAGTACCTTTATACTGTAAGGGTACTCTGAAAAATACATGTCATAATCCCCGAATAAATGACATGCCCCCAATAACAAAATGAGTGTCACAACCATGAAGAAAATCAAAATTGCTTCTATCGCATTGTTTGCTTGCCTATCTTTCAGTCAGTCAATTTTTGCTAATGATGAGCAATCATTAATTCAAGAGCTAGAACAGCAGTTGATCAAAGAACTGAGTAAAGAAGATGTGTTATCTGCAGCGCAGGGTTATGTCCTAGAGCAGACCATCCGACCACAATCACGCCGTTCGCCTTTGTTTGCACATATCTTAGATACCATGTCCAAGAACGCGACCATGGCACAGGCTGATCAAGTATTAGCAAAGGCTAAAAGTTGATTCTTTAGCTTTTAGACCTGAAAACAAGATAACCGCCCCGAGGCGGTTATTTTTTGGATAGTGCTTTTAGTATTTCATATCTTTTTTGTCATAGATTAATCCCTTCTCAGCAGACTGCTCCTTGATCGCATCAAATATCTGCGAGTCCAGGGAATTTTCGCCCAAACCGGCAGCCTCAACTTTTTGTTTAAGGTAAGCATCGCGCTTGGAGGATAGTCTAAGAATTGCTTCATTTAGCTCCTGACGTGCTGCTGATTTACCCTTAATGTACTCTTGCCTAGCTGATGGCTTCATTGCTTGCATTTCAAGGGGTAAGGCTTCTGTTTCAATGCTATCTAGTGATACATCTCCCATTGAAATTTCTTCAACCAGTTCCTTGTCGCCTAAAAAATTTCGCTTGCCACTGACTGACGCATTGTAGCTAGCTCTGCGCGCCTGCGAAGCCTTGCTCGACTCTTTGGAAAGTTTCTTTCCTGCGGCAACTTTACTTCGCTGCTTTTGTTTTTCTTCAGCAGTTCCATAGTAAATACGCGTCTCATCGATCTTACTGGATAGCTCCGCTAGCTCATCGTCATAGGGTGTTGCAATTGCCACTGCATTTCCTGATTGCTCGACTTGAAAATAGTTGCCACCACCGATTTTTGCGATATGTTTCCAGTTACGAGTGGTATTGATATTGGTGCCACTTTGAATCGCATTCACAACAATACCTTTGTCCTTGGCGATTTTTATCGTTTCTGGATATTGAACATCATCTTGATAATCCCGGTGTGCAGGGGCATCTCCCACTAAAAAAACAACTTTGTAAGTATTCTGATTTTGGCTCCATGACATTTTGTGTATGGCATCATAAAGGGCTTGATTAACACTTTCAGGGCCATCACCACCTCCGCCTGCTCTAAAGTCCATTAGCTTTGAATACATAGAGTC
>CALHTA010000219.1 GCA_938038645.1 uncultured Thiotrichaceae bacterium | reverse complement strand
CAAACTCTCCACATAAGGCCGAATGACTCGACTCACACGGCACGTTTCAGCATGACGCATAAGCTCATCAACACTGAACAACTTACGCTTCAATGCCTCTTTCAAAGCCTCCAAAGCTACATCCAGACCAATTTTATTTCTGTATTTAAAGCAATCTGCAACTGTTTTTGCAGGGCTAAAGACCTTGATCTCCACTCCATTGACTTCATGAGTATTGACCCCTGCATTTATTGACTTTTCTGACATAAACACAAAGCGTGTTGGAGGGTAATCAACTTTAGGTTTCCAAGACTTTGTTTCCAAAGCCATCCAAACTTCAAAGGGGTTTTGTGAGGTGAGTTCATAGAAACTTAGCGCCGACAACAAAGAGACAACGCCATTGGGAACCCTTTTCGAGACTTCAGCCAATGCAGTGTGAATATCTGGCTTCATTTCAGGCCATTGATAAACACCTCTTCCAACATGTTCAATCACTCCATCACGAGCCAATTGATAAAGGTAGGCACGAGGCAAGCCTTGAGACTCAATATCACTGGGACTGACCAATGATTTAGTCTTTACATAGCTGATTACTTGTTGTCGTTGGCTTGGGGCACTCATGTAAATTAATATATCATAATCTTATCTACAATGTATAACTAACAAGGATTTGATATATCAAATCCTTGTTACCAACTCCGTAGCTAGGCTTCACCCAAGTACTTAGAGGAACCTCATCTCAACCCGAACCCCAGGCTCATTATCAACCAACTCAATATCAGCCCCATGCAGCTCAACAATCGCCTTAACTAAGGACAAACCAAGTCCTGTCCCCCGCTTATCAGTACGACTCTTATCCCCGCGATACAAACGCTGAAATACATTCTCCCGATCTTCCAATGGTATGCCAGGCCCATTGTCAGACACGCATAATTTCACTTGATCACCATCAGTCAAACAAGCAATAGATATCGCAGTCCCTTCAGGGCAGTAACGAATCGAGTTCTCAATCAGATTAGCCAGCATCTGAACCAGCAACTCTTTGTCACCGTTTATCATCATGGCTTGCCTAGCTTCAGCCAGTCCCTGCTCTAACTTACCCTGCAAACCTTCCTCAAAAACCAGTGACATGCCTGCGTCTTCCGCCACTTCAACATAAATATCCATGACATTGCCAATAACAGTATTCAGGTCTAACATTGCAAAATTAGCCCGTCGCGCTCCACCCTCAATCTGAGCTATTCTCAGCAGCGCATCAAAAGTTTCTGTGATATGGCTAGATTCTTCGTAAGCATCATTTAGAGCGACTTCCGCATCTTGCCCCTGCTCCGTCTGATCAAGCGCCGTAATTAAATCATGCCGTAGTCGTGAAATCGGTGTTTTTAACTCGTGGGCAATGTTAGCTGAGATGTCTGTCATAGCCGACATTGAGGTTTCCAAGCGAGAAAGCATCGTATCGATTTGCGCACTCACGTGGGCTAGATCGTTACTTTTATCCGTAGGGCCAATGCGCTGCTTTAGATCTCCTTGAGCGGCATGCTCTAAAACATGTTCGATACGGCGAATTTGTCGGTGCGAACGATTGGCTAAATAGATAACTAGCAAGGCCGTCAATATTAAAGCAATCAAACCATTCAGTACAAAGGACGACATAACGATTTTCAAAATATCCTGATCATTATCATTATTCTCAGCAACAACAAACACACTGCCTTCTTGGTGCTCCACGAGGAACCGATAACGAACATCAAAATGCTTTGAAAGTTGTGAGAGTTCTTTTGTGCTATAGCCTGTTTTACGGAATATTTTATTATCGTCTAATCTAAGATCGCGCTGTGGAAAGACTAGATGAAACTCTTTATCTAACCTGACTTGACTGAGTGCTCTGGGAGGCCTTTTATAATCGTCATCGTCGTCATCATCTTCTTCAGAGTCTCGCTCCAACAAGAGGACCATTTTTTGCTGCAGATTAGTATCCATTCGAGTTGAAAGGGCGTTCTGAACTGAGAAATAGGTAAAAATTGAGAGGAGAAACAGGCTGATCAGAAAGATACTGATGTTCAGCAAGCCTTGTTGTATTGCGCTTGAACGCTTCAGATTATTCCGGTAACGAGATAACGTTTCTTTAGGCGTTAAGCACAACTTCTTAATAGCTGAAAACAACATATCAGCCCACTTCCAACTTGTAACCTGCGCCTCTCACGGTTTTCAGCAGATTAGTCTCAAAAGGCTTATCAAGCTTATCGCGAAGGCGGCTTATGTGGGTTTCTACGACGCTAGTTTTAGGGTCAAAATGAATATCCCAGACTTTCTCCAACAGCATGTTTTTTGTTATTACACGGCCTTGGTTTCGTAGAAAAATATCTAAGATTTTGTATTCTTTTGGTAACAGGTCCAGCACTTGGCCTGCGCGAGTGACCTTACGCTCCGCAACGTTCATTACGATGTCAGCGTAAGTGAGTGTTAGCTCTTCACCTTGTATCGGTGGGCGTCGGCCTAAAGCGGCAACGCGCGCGAGTAATTCAGGGAAGGCGAAAGGTTTAGTGAGGTAATCATCACCGCCGGCTTGTAAGCCATCGACTCGGTCGTCTACGCCACCTAATGAGGTCAGAAACAATACTGGCAATGCCAAATTGGCTGCGCGCATCGCTTTGACTAGGGACAAACCGTCTAGCCCAGGAATCATCCGGTCGATAATTCCAACATCATAAGATTCGGTGACACTGGCAGCGAGTGCAATTCCACCGTCGACGATGTGGTCGACGGTGTGACCTGCATTCAAAAGGCCTTGCTCTATGTAATCAGCAAGTTTTTGATCGTCTTCTACCAGCAATATATGCATGTTGCTCCTATGAACCAG
>CALHTA010000218.1 GCA_938038645.1 uncultured Thiotrichaceae bacterium | reverse complement strand
TTATCATCGAGCAAGCGAGTGATCAGCACTAAGCTTCACCACTCGCTTAATTAAAGTTGCTTACTCTGGCACACCCTGCCAAAGCATCTCGTAGCCAGACTCATAAGCATCATCACAAAACTCTAGAAGCTCATCAAATTTTTCACGAAAAGCCTTATCTGCATGTGATTTCTCGTGCTGCTCGTAAGAGTTCCAGTATGTGACGATGGCAATCTCACCGGGCTTGGTTCGCTTTTCTTTTGGGTCATCAGCGAACGAGCCCTCATCAGAAATAAAACCGCTGTATTTGAAAACCTGACCTGCTATAAAGCCGCCTTTCTCATCACCGTAAGTATTCTTGACGACGTTACACATCTCACCTAATGTCATTTCAACATCGTCGACTGTCACCCCTTCTTTTAAATCAACAACATTGAATAACATGACGCAACCAAAAGGGATAGAGATAGGATGAAACATAAAGCACCTTAATATTTTAGTAATGACTCCATGTTATCAGCTCTATTAAAAGCATGGATATAACCCTTTGGGGTTGGAAAAATGCAAACGTTAATATTTCAAACTACATCGCTGCAAATAACTGGTTAAGCGCAACAAGATCCTCAGGAGTATCGACTCCTGGCCCGGGAATTTCTTGAGCTTCAGCCACATGAATTCGAGTCCCGTACCACATAGCGCGAAGTTGCTCGAGCTTCTCTAATTGCTCCAGCTGGCAACTTTCCATTTTAACAAAATTACGTAGGTAACCTGCCCTATAGGCATAAATCCCAAGATGGCGTTTGGCAAATTCTGCCGCTGCAAAATCTGAATCACGTTGATAAGGTATTGAAGCGCGAGAAAAGTACATTGCCATTCCGTTATTGTCAGTCACGACTTTAACAACATTAGGGTCTTCGTACTCAGCCTCATTCATTATCGAGGTACAAAGCGTAGCAATCATTGCCTCAGGATTGTGTTCAAGATTATAAGCAACTTGATGTAAATTTACTGCGGGCGTCAGTGGCTCATCACCCTGTAAATTAACGACAATATCTTCATCCGCCAGCTGCCTAATTTCAACCACTTCCGCCAAACGATCGCTTCCAGTTTCATGCTCAGCGCTCGTCATGCAAACATCAGCTCCAAACACCTGACAGGCCTGATGAATTCTTTCATCATCCGTTGCGATAATTATTTCTCCAAAGCCTGCCTCTTGTGCACACTCATAAACCCGCTGTAGCATTGGCTTACCAGCGATAGGTAACAAGGGCTTACCCGGTAATCGCGATGAATTGTACCGAGCGGGGATAACGAGGACAGTTTTCATAATTTATCAACTTCTTCTTGAGTCAAGACGCGCGCGTCGTTCTCAATCATGATGGGTTTACCATCGACAATGGGATAAGCCAATCGGGCAGATCTAGAAATTAATTCTTGATTTTCTTTGTCATACTTTAATCGACCTTTAGTCACGGGACACACAAGTATGTCTAGCAGCTTCCTATTCATGATTGCTTTAATCCTACACCTTGGAGCGCTGTATTTTCTGTATTCACTGACTCCAGCAACACCAATAAATTTTGCATAAAAAGATCATTCAGCTTTGCGTCAATCGGCATCGACCAATGCTGATCGGTAGCAAATAGCTCACACTTAACTGCGTCTTTTTCCGTCATAACCACTGGCAGGCCGTCACTAAAAGTAATATCTGCTTCACAAAACGGGTGGTGATCAGGAAATCGATGCTCAATGACTTTAATACCTGAAGACTCGAGGGTGTCAAAAAAACGTGTGGGGTTTCCAATACCCGTCACTGCATGCACCGTTAACCCTTCCCAGTCTAATAATGGTTGCTTAATCAAAGTTTTCAAGTTGCAAACCTGTGTAGCAACTAGCTGCATGCTGTATTCAGAAACAGGCATAGGCTCGTTAATGACTACAAAATCACAATCTTCTAGACGACTCGGGGGCTCTCTGAGTGGTCCTGCTGGCAAACAACGTTGATTGCCCAGACCACGCGCTTTATCTATCACGGCAATCTCAATATCTCTTTGTAAAGCATAATGCTGTAAACCGTCATCACTAATTACAACATCCACTCCACCGTTTTTTAACAGCTTGTCGATATCTTGGTTTCGGTTAGCGCCAGCTACGACGGGTACATCTGCCCTTTTAGCCATCAATACAGGCTCATCCCCGTAGTCAGTTGGATTACTGTCTCTAACCACTAACGCTGGCCAAACGGTAGATTTCCCACCATAACCGCGAGTAATAATACCGGGTGAATACCCCGCCTTTTTAAGCTGCTCACAAAGATAAATAACCAACGGCGTTTTGCCCGTGCCGCCAACGCTAATGTTACCAACAACAATTATCGGTATAGGATGACCAACCATTTGCTTGGTTTTGATGACTCGGTCCAGTCGAGCGAGTGCTTTATAGATAAACTCTAATGGATATAGGAAGTATTTACCGGGAGCACCTGAATACCAAATTGACTCCAAACGCTGTTGTAACCAGCTGGTCTTTTCACTTGAGTCGACTTGTTTAGATGGTTTCGTAACTTCAGTCATCACTTTGCAATTGCTGGAGATTTGAATAAATCCCATTTGCATCTAGTAACGATTGATGAGTACCACTTTCAACAATTTTACCGTCTGACATCACTAGGATTTTGTCTGCTTTTTCGATTGTACTTAAACGATGAGCAATCATAAATGTTGTACGCCCTTTCAAGAGCTCATCCAAAGCCGCTTGAATATAGCGTTCTGACTGGGTATCGAGGGCGGAGGTCGCTTCATCTAAAATCAAAATTGGTGTGTCTGCCAAAATAGCTCTGGCGATAGCTAAGCGCTGCTTTTGACCACCTGACAACATCGTGCCATTTTCGCCAATGATAGTATCCAGCCCTTGTGGCATCTGCTCAATAAATTCCATTGCGTAAGCCGCTTTCGCTGCATCATTGATTTTTTCTTCGCTTATCCCTCTCAATACACCATAGGCAATATTGTTTCTAACTGTGTCGTTAAACAGAGTGATATTTTGCCCGACATAGGCAAACTGTTGCCTTAAGTTTGAGAGTTTGTAATCGTTGAGTGACACTCCATCTAATGTAATATCACCGCCTTTATAATCATAAAAACGAGGCAGCAGATTAACCAGCGTTGTCTTTCCACTTCCAGATTTTCCAACCAGTGCAATTTTCTCACCGGCTTTGACCGTAAAATTAATATCTTGTAAGACCGGCTCTGACCTATCATAGGTAAAGGACACATGTTTGAAACTCATATCCCCCTTAGCACGCGGCGACGTGTGCGAGCCTTCATCTTTTTCCACATCGGCATCAATAACAGCGAAAATACTTTCACCCGCAGCAATTCCTGCCTGTAGCGTCGCGCTAATCGATGTAAGGCGTTTAACTGGATCAAACAACAGCATCATAGCTGCCATAAAGGACATGAAAGTTCCGGGGCTGAAGCGCTCTAACAAATCACCTTGTGTAGCCACATAAATAATAATTGAAAGTGCCACAGCAACAATAAAATGCACTAGTGGCATACTGAGCCTTTCAGTCAAAATACGCTTCATGAATGAGACGCGGTTGCGTTCATTAACTTCAGCAAATCGATTTTTTTCAAAATCAGTCGCGCCAAAGATTCTAACTTCACGGGTCGCTTGTATCACTTCGCTACTAATTTGCGTCACTTCGCCCGTAGACTCCTGAATCTGATGACTGAATCGGCGAAAACGTTTAGAGACATAACGAATGATTAAAGCAATTAATGGCCCTGTTAACAGAACAATGCAGGTTAACTCCCAACTGTAATACATCATCAAACCCAACAATCCAATGATTGCCGCAAGGTCTTGAACTAGCACGGTTAACCCACCCGTTGCAGCACTAGCGACTTGTTCTACGTGATAAATAAGTTTGGTAATGACCTGACCGGAGTTATTACGATCGTAGTAACCAATTGGTAAATGGATTAAACGTGAGAATATTTGTTCACGAAGCTCGGTCACTACTTTACGCCCAACCCAAGACATGAAGTAACCAGACAGAAAACCCGATACACCGCGGACGAGAAATATAAACAATAATGCAAAAGGTGCCCAACGAATTATTTCTGGATCCTTCTCCATGAAAGTTCCATCAAGCAAAGGCTGCAAATAAGCTGCAAACATCGGTTGAGTTAATGCATTAATCACTAAACCAGAAAGTGCAATCAGAAGGTAACGCCAGTGCTTTAGTGAGTAGCCTGCTAGGCGCTTATAAATTCCAGCCCCACTCTGAGGTGGGGCTGTTATATCAATGTTCGTTGATGACATCCTGTCCTTATGATTTATTTTCGCGGTGCCTGCGCTGTTGCCATTGAGAAGTTAGTTAGCCCTAATCGGCCGGCAATGTCCATGGCGGTAACAACGGCTTGGTAATTTGCGTTAGCGTCCGCACTAATAACCAATGGTGGGTTATTACCTCTTGAGTCAAGCGCCTGACTCATCGCTTGAAACAGGGTTTCAGGCTTGCTATTCAGCACTTCTTGACCATCGACATAATAAGAGCCCTTACCATCAATCAAGAGCTCCATCGTATCTTTTTGTACGACGGGAACAGCACTATTGGTTGTTGGTAATTCAATCTTAATTTTAGCGTTGCGATCGAAGGTTGTCGTTATCATAAAAAATATCAACAACAGAAAAACAACATCGATAAGTGGGGTAAGATTAACTTCTACCTCGTCTGGCACGTGTTGAGAAAAATTCATCCCACACCACCCACACTAGTTTTCTTCATTTTTGCCGCTCGAACAGCTGCCATCGCTTTTTCCGAGCCACTAGCAGCTGGTGCAGGTTGGTTCGCCGCTACGGCCGCAGGGCGCTTTTGTGGCGAAGCATTCGCAACAACATCAACAAGCCTCATTGAAGACTTTTCCATTTCGATAGCTAAATCAGTAATTTTACTGCGGAAGAAACGGTGAAAAATTAAAGCAGGTACTGCGACCGAGATACCAGCAGCCGTTGTAATAAGGGCCTGTGAAATCCCCCCTGCAAGCTCGGTTGGATTTCCAACACCTTGACTGGTGATCACACTAAACACACTGATCATACCAACAACCGTACCCAATAATCCCAACAATGGAGCAATTGCAGCAATGGTGCCAAGCGTAGTCATGTATTTATCCATCTCATGGATAACATGCCGTCCCGTTTCTTCAATATTGGTTTTCATTAAATGACGTGGCTGATCGACACTGTCTAGACCAGCGGCAAGGACTTTTCCAAGCGAAGATCCTTCCCGAATCTGATTGATATGCTGCGGGGTCATTTTACCAGAAACTGCGAGTTTATATGCCGTATCGGCAACCCCTTCAGGCACGACCTTCTTTTTGCTGAGCTTAAGAAACAAAGCAATGATAATTGCGGTAGCAACAACTGAGCAAAGCATGATGGGAATAATTAAAATTCCACCTGCTGCAATATATTCAAACATATCTGGCCTTCTTTTTTTATAATAATAACTTTTCGGACAGGTACAGAACCAAAACTGGCTCTTACTCTAAATTCCACAACATGGTTTTACCAACGTAACCGTTTGCAGTATACATTAACCCCTAGACCTACATTAAAAGCTATATTTTATAAACCCAAGCTGAACAAATCTAGCGCTCAAACACTGCAATCGATTCCACATGCGCTGTATGTGGGAACATATCCATCACACCTGCACCAACTAAGCGGTAGCCTTGTTTATTGACCAGCTCGTCAGCATCACGTGCCAACGTACCGGGATGACAAGAAACATAGACGATGCGCTCTGCTTTGAGCTTCCCAAAATGCTCAATTACCTCTTTAGCCCCAGACCTTGGTGGATCAAGCAAAATACGATCATACCGTTGCTTCATCCAAGGTTCGCTTTGAACGTCAGACGTTAAATCAAACGCATAATAGCTAGTATTTGAAACACCATTATCGAGCGCTGTTTGCTT
>CALHTA010000217.1 GCA_938038645.1 uncultured Thiotrichaceae bacterium | reverse complement strand
GCTATCTTAGATATTGTTTTCTCCTTAGATTCGGTAATTACTGCCGTTGGCTTAGTTGATCATGTTTCTATTATGGCCATTGCTATTATTATTGCGGTCATGGTTATGTTGTTAGCCTCGAAAGCAATTAGCGATTTTGTGGATGAGCATCCAACGATCAAGATTTTGGCCTTATCCTTCTTAATCATTGTTGGGCTAACGTTGATTCTTGAAGGTTTAGATTTCCATATACCTAAGGGTTACATCTACTTTGCGATGTTGTTCTCGCTTTCGGTAGAGGCAATAAACATTAGAATGCGTAAAAAAGCACCTAAGTAACCTACGGCTTAGGGCGTCTATTATTAAAATTGGGGAGTATCCTGTGGTCAATTCATCGTCCATCGAGTTTAAACGCGCTGACCTAGAGCAAGATATGGCAAGCTGTATCGAATTTAGGCGGGACTCTTTTCAGATTAATTATGGTGCTGAAAAGTCCTTCGATGTTGAAATGGGATCTGCTGGTGAAGAGTATGCTGCTTGGCTACGTAGTTTTCAGGAGAAATTCCCTTATGGTGTGATTCATGTTTGGCGTGATGGTCAAATTGTTGGCCAGATCGAATTTAATATTGAAGAGCTGTTTACAGACAAAGCCTTTATCCCGATGTTTTACCTGATACCTTCTCAGCGGGGCTCGGGGATTGGCTCAATGATGCATGATTACCTTGTCCAGACACTAAGAGAGAGTGGCTGTAATGGTGCTAGGATTCCGGTTAGTTCGAGCAACAATAGAGGGGTCGCATTTTATAAAAAACACGGTTGGCGTTACGCCAAGCCGGATTTAAGTAATTCTAATGTTGATCTCTATCAACTGAGCTTTTAATGCAAAATACCCCTTTAGCTTGTCCACTTTGCCAGTACAACAAAATTGAGTTTTACTTCGAAGATACTCGATCTTATTGGCAGTGTGATAACTGCCAGCTTGTCTTTGTTGCCCCATCTGAGCATTTAAATGAGGCCGATGAAAAAGAACGTTACGATCTTCATGAAAATAATGCGGATGACGAAGGCTACCTCCATTTTTTAAATAAATTAATTATGCCTTTTTCAGAACGTTTGCCTGCTGGTTCGCAGGGTTTAGATTTTGGCTGTGGCCCAGGCCCGACTGTGTCATTGATGCTCGAAGAGCTTGGTCATAAGGTTGAATGTTATGACAAATATTATGCAAATGATGTCTCGCTACTGGCTAAAAGTTATGATTTTGTGACCTCAACTGAAGTTTTGGAGCACTTGCGTGAACCAAGAGAGGAGTTGCAGAGACTTACCCGTATGCTAAGGCCAAATGGTCACTTAGGCATAATGACAAAACTGCTACCACCTTTTGAGAAGTTCGCTGATTGGCATTATAAAAGGGATTTAACACACATCTGCTTTTATTCAGATAGTACTTTTGAGTGGGTGGCTGCCTACTGGGATTTATCCTTAGAAATAATTGGTAATGATGTGGTGATACTACAATCTGGGAACTAAATGCCCTTATCGGTTCTCCAATTAAGCACAACAATATTGGAGTGATTTCAACGATGAACAAAAAAATACTTCCCTTAAAGATAACCGCAGTGATTGCAATAACTGCCACTTTGTTAGTCGCTTGTGATGATACACGAGTTAGAATTTCAGCCGATAGCGGGCCAAGATATCACACAGGCCACGGGTCATATCACACCCATACACCTCACAATCACCGGGTATCTTATGATTCAGCGATTGGTATGTATGTGGTGTTGGGTTTACTCAATACTTATTGGAATGGTAGCAATTACTACCGTTATAATAATCGTGGATGGCAGCGCTCAAGGGATTACCGACGTTGGAATAATGTTGGTGTTACTTATGTTCCTAATAACCTATACAAGCGACACTCTCACCCGAGACGTTATAAAAAGAACAGAGGCCCTCGTTTGAGGCATTTGAATAGTTATTGAAAATAAATTTGAATGTTAACCAATATGGCCCAATTATCTTTACAGCTTAAATCTATCAAGATTTACTTTGATGATTTATTCTGTTAACAAGTAACAAGAATTATTGCTTGGCAATAGTGTCGTTTGACCATGGCCGGTTGTTATGGCCTTACTGATGTAAAGGAGAAAGAAGTTTGAATATTACAGATTTGCTACTGGGTAAAGATAGTTCGGATGCAGTGGGTGCTTTAGCACGTCAATTTGGTGTTACAGAAGCGCAAGCTCGTGATGCGGTTGCTGCGATGGCGCCTTCTTTAAGCCGTGGTATGCAGCATCATACTAAACAAGTGTCAGGTATTGACGACCTTATGAACGCGCTTAAAAAGGGTAACCATAGTCGATATATTGATGACCCTGGTGTTCTTGGTCTTGAAGAAACGACTAAAGATGGTAACTCTATCCTAGGGCACATTTTAGGTAGCAAAGAAGTGAGTCGTAATGTGGCAACGCATGCATCCCAAAAAACAGGGATCGGTGCTAGTCTCTTGAAGAAAATGCTTCCTGTTGTTGCCACCATGGTAATGGGTACTTTGGGTAAAAGCATTTTAGGCGGTGGCAGTGCTGCACCGGCTCAGCGACAGTCCACTGGTATTCTAGGGACGTTGTTGGATTCGGATAAAGATGGCTCGATCATTGATGATGTATTGGGAATGGCGTTTAAAGCGGCTTTCCGTTCATCAATCACTAAAACTTGTACTAGCCGGACAGGTAAAACTGTCCGGCTTTTTTATGCCTAATGTTTGTGCTCTGCTAGACCTAATTGATCAAGAATGAATGAATAATCAAATGCCAAGTCTTTTAAATGGGCATAGCGTCCTGTCGATGCGAAGTGTCCTGCGCCCATGTGCATGTGTAGCAAGAGGGCGTTGTTATCGGTTTTGTAATCCCGAAGCTTAGCCACCCATTTTGCAGGCTCCCAATATTGTACTCTAGGATCATTGAGCCCAGCAGTGACTAAAATGGCGGGGTAGTCCTGTTTGCTGACATTGTCGTAGGGAGAGTATGAGCGCATATAATGGTAGTACTCTTCATCTTTCGGGTTACCCCACTCTTCAAATTCCCCGATCGTCAGT
>CALHTA010000216.1 GCA_938038645.1 uncultured Thiotrichaceae bacterium | reverse complement strand
CTCATAGCAAAACTTGAAAAGGATATGTTTAAGCATGCTAAAAACCTTGAATTTGAAGAAGCTGCCAAGACGCGTGACGAGATACAGCAGCTTAGAGAGCAGATGTTGCTGTAGTTTAAATAAAGATTAATGGTGTCTCCGTTTGTCCAATGATTATTTACTCACAAAAGCACTGGGACTAATATATTTCCATAAATACGGGAAAACTTACCAGCTACCCTATTTTAAAATAATTATAACCCCCTACAATTGGACCCCAACCATGAAAACAATAAAAAAAATTGGTTTATCATTCGCACTACTTCCTTTACTAGCGTCTATGAGTGCAAACGCTGGATTATTCGATGATTTTGAAATCATTGACAATGCAGGCTCTAATGGCGGCGAGTTCTTCGAAGATGTATTTTTCGGTGGTTCTTTTGGCCAGTCTGAAGCTGATGGTTTTTGTGATGCTTCAAGCAACTGTAATGGTGAAGATACTTCTTGGAAAGTTTATGGTGGCTACACTCTAAACAGCTTGATGGATTTAGAAGTTGCTTACCACAGTGTTGGTGACATCAGCCGAACTATGGCATCGGGTACCGAAACCTCTGAGGTATCTGCATTGTCAATTAGTGCAGTAGGAAAATACGAAATTAACGATACCATTGAAGCCTTTGGAAAGGTCGGCGCAACTAGTTGGACTAGCACTAATTCCTCTGGAGACAAAGATGGGGTCGGCATTAATTATGGCCTTGGTGCAAAGGTAAGCTTGAATGACAGCATGAAAATTCGTGCGGAATGGGAAGCTGTCCCCGGCGTAGAAACGGGTACTGGTGAGAGCGATATCAGCACCATGAGCTTAGGATTAGAAATAGGCACTTTGTAAATTGATTCTTAAGCTAACGAATAAGGCAACCTAACGGTTGCCTTATTAGTTTGTGCTGTACATTTTTGTAAAAACTCTAGTACATTAGCCATCCCTATCTCAACTTAGACATTTCCGATGGCACGTCAAAAAGACCTTATTTCCCCTTCTATTCTCTCGGCTGACTTCGCCCGCTTAGGTGAAGAAGTTGACAATGTACTTAAGTCAGGAGCAGACATTGTCCACTTTGATGTCATGGACAATCACTATGTCCCCAATTTGACGATTGGCCCCCTTGTTTGTGAAGCATTACGCAAACATGGTGTAACAGCAGATATAGATGTTCATTTAATGGTTAAACCCGTCGATAGAATTATCCCAGACTTTGCTAACGCGGGTGCAAGCTACATCACTTTCCACCCAGAATCCTCTGAACATGTTGACAGAAGCTTACAGCTAATTCGTGATCATGGATGCAAGTCTGGCTTAGTATTCAATCCTGCTACGCCTTTAGATGTATTGGATTATGTGATGGATAAAGTAGATATGATTCTATTAATGTCCGTTAATCCTGGCTTCGGTGGTCAATCATTTATTCCAGGCACATTGAATAAGCTGAGACAGGCACGCAAAAGAATTGATGAGTCTGGTTTGGATATTCGTTTAGAAATTGATGGCGGTGTAAAAGTTGACAACATCGCTGAAATTAAAGCGGCTGGTGCAGATACTTTTGTTGCAGGCTCAGCAATTTTTGGAGCGGCAAACAAGCAAGATCCAAACCATTATGATTCAGTCCTACGTGCATTCCGTGAGCAGTTGGCTTCATAAACTAGCAAGGCTAAAATTCGTGACAATGGTTGATGGAAAAGTTAATATTCCATCAACTCTAATCAGCACCAAAATTAATATGACAATACTAAACCTGTACAAACATTGGCGATGGTGAAGCTTCTTTAAGTTACACCAACCCTACTCTATTGTTTTTTCAGGTTAGCACATATGTTATTAGATACTTTTAAGACTTGCATCAAGCAAGGCTATAATCGCATTCCTTTAGTTCGCGAAGTTCTTGCGGATCTTGACACCCCACTCAGTACCTACCTTAAGTTAGCCGATGGCGCATATAGTTATTTATTTGAGTCTGTTCAAGGCGGCGAAAAATGGGGTCGATACTCGATTATCGGTTTACCTGCTCAAGAAACCATCCACATTCGCAACAAGCAAATAGAAACGCATCATTCAGGCAAGCTCGTGGACCGTTTTGAAACGGATGACCCTTTAGCTTGGATTGAGGCTAAACAGAATTCCTATAAAGCCCCGGAACTTGACGAGCTTCCTCGATTCACCGGCGGTTTAGTTGGCTATTTCGGTTATGAAACTATTGGCTACATAGAGCCTAAACTGAGTAATCAGAATAAAAAAGACTTACTCAACACGCCAGATATCTTACTGATGGTGTCTGATGAAGTCGTGGTGTTTGATAATCTAGCTGGGAAACTGTTTCTGGTTGTTCATGTTGATGCTGACTTAGCGTCCTATGAGCGAGGGCAACAACGACTACAAACACTGCATGAACAATTAAGAGAACCGCTCGCTTATCCCATTAGTGAGCGCTCCAACAACTCAACATCATCAGAATCTGATTTTATATCTAGCTTTCCGGAAGAGGAATATAAGGCCGCAGTTTCCCAAGCACGTGAATACATCAAAAATGGCGACATAATGCAGGTGGTTTTATCCCAGCGCCTGTCGATTCCTTTTGATCAAAACCCGCTTGATTTATACCGTGCCCTACGCAGCTTAAACCCTTCACCGTATATGTATTTTCTGCAACTTGATGAATTTCAAATTGTCGGTTCATCGCCAGAAATCTTAGTACGATTAGAACATGATGAAGTCACAGTAAGACCGATAGCTGGAACACGTAAGCGTGGTAAAGATGATCAACATGACAAAGCGTTAGAAGCAGAGCTATTGGCTGATCCTAAAGAACTAGCTGAACATCTAATGTTAATAGACTTAGGTAGAAACGATGCCGGACGAGTCAGTCAAATTGGCAGCGTCACACTCACTGAAAACATGCTCGTCGAACGCTATTCACACGTCATGCACATCGTTTCAAACGTTCGAGGTAAGCTGAATCCTGAAATGAGTGCGATGGATGTTTTAAGAGCAACCTTCCCTGCCGGAACCGTGAGTGGTGCTCCCAAAGTACGAGCCATGGAAATTATTGCCGAACTTGAGCCAACTAAACGTGGAATCTACTCGGGTGCGGTTGGATATCTTTCATGGAATGGCAATATGGATACGGCAATTGCCATCCGTACAGCTGTAATTAAAAACCAACAACTCCACATACAAGCAGGTGCAGGGATTGTTTATGACTCTGTCCCACAATCTGAGTGGGATGAAACCATGAACAAAGCCAGAGCCATTGTTGCGGCTGTCGCTGAGGTTAACCAAGGCATAGATAAAACACAGACTGTTTCAGGAGATGCGTCATGATTTTAATGATCGATAATTATGATTCTTTCACCTACAACCTTGTGCAGTATCTTGGCGAGCTTGGTGCTGAGGTTTCTGTTGAGCGTAATGATCAGCTCACGATTGAGGCAATTAAAGCGTTAGCTCCAGAGAAAATCATGATTTCACCAGGTCCAGGAACGCCTTCGCAGGCGGGCATTTCCTTAAGCGTCATTGAAGAATTTGCAGGAAAAATTCCACTATTTGGTGTTTGCTTAGGCCATCAAGCCATCGCTCAAGCTTTTGGCGGAAAAATTATTCGTGCCAAGCAAATAATGCACGGAAAAACATCTCTAATACACCATACCAGTAAAGGTGTTTTCTCTGGCTTAAAAAATCCTTATACCGCAACTCGGTATCATTCTTTAGTGATCGAGAAAGATAGCATACCTGACTGCTTGGAAATTACCGCGTGGACTGAAACGGACAGTGGCGAGCTTGATGAGATAATGGGTATCCGTCATAAAACGCTTAATATTGAGGGGGTACAGTTTCACCCTGAGTCAATTTTAAGTGAACACGGACATGACATGCTAAGAAACTTCATTAATCCGGATACCAAATAATGCAACAGGATTTTAAAACAGCAAGCTTCATGCGGCGCCTAGGTGCCATGTTTTATGACTTTATGCTGGCATTATCTTTTGTCATCCTCGGCGGTTTTTTCTTTACTGCGGTAATGATGAGCGTACTGAGCATCGAAAATGTTCAACCCGGAACCCCTGTGGCTAAAGTAATCTTTATGCTGACTTCTTTAGTCGCTTTTGGCTTTTATGGATGGTTCTGGACACATGGCGGACAGACCTTAGGCATGCGCGCTTGGAAGCTCAAGCTCGTTCGGAGCGATGGAGAAACGGTAACGTGGCTTCAGGCGTTTTTTAGATTTTGCTATGCCATCATTAGCTGGATTCCGCTAGGCGCTGGTTATCTATGGATGCTAGTCGACAAGCAAAAGATGAGTTGGCACGACCGTGCTTCAAAAACTTACATCATTGATCTCAAAGAATGACAGAAAAAGAGCCCCATCCAATTGGCATAGGCCTTACACTTTTCTACAGTGTAATGGTGCTCGTTTTCTACGTGCTTATCCAAAATGCGGTACTTAAACACTTTTTCCAACAGCTGAACGGTTCCGCTGAGCCTAAAGACTTTAATGAAATTTTAAAAGTCCTCTCAACGGATGCAACGACTGTGAGTACGGGGATTATTTTAGGGGCTGTTAGTGCGATAATTTTCTTAGTGCTACTTATCCGATTTCGAAAAGTAGATGTTAAAGAGCATCTGATGCTTCAACCCTTTGCATTTCGCGATTTATTAAATTGGTTTGTTGTCCTCATTGGTTTCACCGTGATTTTTGCATTAATCGCATGGTTAATCTCCCATGAAACACCAGACTTTATGCAAAAGATCTGGAGTAGCCGTGACAACACTCTGTTACTACTTGTTGCTATCGTTATTGCTGCACCCGTTTTTGAAGAATTATTATTCCGAGGCTTCATGTTCTCAGGAATACAAAAAAGTCATTTAGGCACAGCAGCGGCAATAGTGATTAGCTCAGCATTTTGGGCCATGATTCATACGCAATATGGATCATTTGAGCTGATCGCAATTTTCATTCTTGGCATTGTGCTTGCGGTTTCTAGAATTGCGAGTGGCTCCATCTATGTACCCATCATATTGCATGCCTCAAACAATCTTTTTGCAGTGCTCGAAATGGCCTTACTAACTAAAAACGTGGCACAATAAGCATCAATATTCACTGCTAGGGCAGTTTTCAATAAACAACAACATTAATGGAAGCTTCATGAATCATTCTATCGTCAGTAATCTTAACGTCGAACAAGCGGAAAGTGATTGTCTGATCGTCGCAATCTACCAAAATAAAGAGCTATCCGCAGCAGCAAGCTCTATCGATAAAATCAGTAGCGGTAGCTTAAGCGAAATTTTAGAGTTTGGTGATTTCACGGGTAAATCCGGCGAAGCACAGTTGCTCTATAAAGTTGCAGGCATTGCAGCAAAACGCTTACTGATTATTGGCTGTGGCGAAAAACAAAAATTTGATGCGTTTGCATTAAGATCAGCGACTAAAACAGCAGTGAGCAAGTTAGCCAATCAATCGGTTAGTAAAATGACGTCTCTATTAGGGGATGATCTTGCCTCTGAGGACACTGCAAATAACCTTATCATGCAGGCAGTACTGGGTGCGGCTGATAGTCGCTATCAGTTTACAAAGCATAAGTCGGAAGCACCTGAGGCCATTTCGGGTCAGCATTTTGAAATTGCTTTTACAGGTACGTTTGATGGTAACGATGAGGCACTCAACCAAGCAAGCGCTGTTGCGCAAGGTTGTGAGCTATCAAGAAATTTATCTAACCAACCAGGAAATGTCTGCACACCAACCTTTCTTGCTGAAACAGCGATGGATATGGCGAAAGAGTTCAGCAACCTTGAAGTTGAAGTGCTTGAAGAAGCGGATATGGAAAAGCTCGGAATGGGCTCTTTTTTATCAGTCAGCCAAGGTAGCGATCAACCCGGCAAAATGGTTATCCTGAAATATAACGGAGCAGGTGACGACTCTGCCCCGGTTGCGCTTGTCGGTAAAGGTGTGACTTTTGACACGGGTGGAATCTCACTCAAACCCGGCGCCAGCATGGACGAAATGAAATTCGACATGGTTGGATCTGCGAGTGTTTTGGGATCAATCAAAGCGTGCGCGGAAATGAAACTGCCTCTAAATGTGATTGGTGTTCTAGCGGCGGCGGAAAATATGCCGAGCGCTCGCGCCACACGTCCGGGCGACATCGTGACTTCAATGGCAGGCAAGACAATCGAAATCCTTAACACGGATGCTGAAGGTCGCTTAGTTCTGTGTGACGCGCTTACTTACGTCGGAAAATATAACCCTAAAGTGGTTATCGATATCGCCACACTGACCGGTGCTTGTATTGTTGCATTAGGCCATGAGATTTGCGCCCTACTCGCCAATGACCAAGATCTTGCCAATGACCTTCTTGCTTCGGGTAATAAGGTCGGTGACCAAGCTTGGCAGTTACCGATGAATAGTGACTATCAACAGCAGTTAAAAAGTGCTCATGCTGACATCGGAAATATTGGGGGAAAATCTGCTGGAACAATTACCGCAGCCTGCTTCCTTGGGCATTTCACGAATGATTACCGCTGGGCACATCTGGATATAGCAGGCACTGCATGGAATGGTAAAGAGGCAACGGGTCGCCCTGTTCCACTACTAACCCAATTCTTGATTGATCAGGTTTAATGACAGAAATTAACTTTTATGTCGGTAAGTCTGACACGTTACAAGGCAGGCTGTTACTAGCCTGCCGTCTTACTCAAAAAGCCTATGATAAAGGCTGGCATGTTCATATTCATACTGATTCTCATGCAACATCTCAACGCTTAGACGAGTTGCTATGGACTTGGCACCCGTCCAGTTTCCTGCCACACGCCTTGGCTGAAAATGCAGGTGAAGAGCGCATAATTATCGCTCACAATTATGAACCAACGGACCATTGCGACTACTTAATTAATCTATCTAATACGAAACCTGAGTTTTTCTCTCGATTCGTCAGGATGGGAGAGATAATTGATCAATCCCAAGATTTATTAACCGATGGTCGCAAAAGATATGCCTATTATCGAGAGCGAGGGTATACTCTTAAGTACCATCAACTTTAAGAGGAAGTTGCAGAGATGTCTAATCCCCCGTTAAAAACATCCGCAAACATCCCCGTTGTGTCAGACCTTGTAACGCCAGGTAATCCAGCATTAAGACAGCAAAATGAAGCTGGCAACAATGCAAAACCTAATCGATATGCCGATGCCCTAAATTCACGCATCGATGAACTCGAGTCAGCAATTGGTCAAGATACAATGGGAAGTCAAAGTCGAGCATTTGCAATTCGTGCAGAAGCAAGTCGTAACCGTATTCCACCGGCCAAAAAACTTAAAACAAAACAAGGCAAAGTCTCCAAAGATCTTTCCTAATGACTGATAAACCTGATTGCCGCACCTATAATTAAAACAAGCAGCAATCAGGTAGCAAGCGCTTTGAATCAACACTGCAGTTCTAAACAGTTTCGGCTATAATTCCGCCTTTCAAGATCACATCAGATAAGTATTGGCATGGATAAGACTTACAGCCCGCAAGACATCGAACAGCGTTGGTACCAACAATGGGAATCAAAAGGATACTTTGAGCCTAGTGGCGAAGGTGAATCCTATTGCATCATGATCCCTCCTCCCAATGTAACCGGCACGTTGCACATGGGCCATGCATTTCAAGATACTGTCATGGATGCCTTGATTCGTTATCACCGGATGAAAGGCAGCAACACGCTTTGGCAGCCAGGTACAGACCATGCAGGTATCGCCACCCAAATGCTGGTAGAGCGTAAACTTAACGCTGAAGGACAAACACGCCATGACTTGGGTCGTGAAAAATTCATTGAGCGCGTGTGGGAATGGAAAGAAGAATCTGGTGGAACGATCACTAAGCAACTGCGTCGTCTGGGAGCTTCACCTGATTGGTCTAAAGAGCGCTTCACAATGGACGAAGGTCTTTCTGAAGCAGTCGGTGATGTATTTGAACGTCTTTACGATGAAGGTCTTATTTACCGCGGAAAACGCCTAGTTAACTGGGATACGGTACTTCACACCGCATTGTCAGACATCGAAGTACTCAACGAAGAAGAAAATGGCCACATGTGGCATTTCAAGTACCCGCTTGCAGATGCTGATGGCAATGCAACGAATGAGCACTTGATTGTTGCAACAACTCGCCCAGAAACCATGCTTGGTGACAGCGCGGTCGCCGTTCACCCTGAAGACCCACGCTACCAGCATCTGATTGGAAAATTCGTCAAGCTACCTTTAGTAGGTCGATTGATTCCTATCGTTGGTGATGAGTATGCCGACCCTGAGAAAGGTACGGGTTGTGTTAAAATCACACCAGCACATGATTTTAATGACTATGAAGTGGGTAAACGCCACGACCTAGAAGTTCTCAATATCTTTGATGATAGTGCTGCAATCAACAGTAACGCACCTGAAAAGTACCAAGGTTTAGATCGCTTTGTTGCTCGTAAGCGAATTGTTAGCGATATGGATGAGCTTGGTTTACTTGATGAAATCAAAGCACATTCATTACAAGTTCCAAGGGGTGACCGTTCTGGCAGCGTTATTGAGCCTTATATGACGGATCAGTGGTATGTTAAAATTGCTCCACTTGCTGGACCTGCCATCGAAGCAGTTGAATCTGGGCGAATCAAATTCGTTCCTGATAATTACAAGAATATGTATTTCAGCTGGATGAATGACATTCAAGACTGGTGCATTTCTCGTCAGCTGTGGTGGGGGCACCGCATTCCTGCTTGGTACGATGAATCAGGAAAGGTTTACGTTGGTAAAGATGCTGAGACGGTTATTGCTAAATACAATCTCTCCAGCGATATCGTACTAAAGCAAGACAATGATGTTCTAGATACTTGGTTCTCATCAGCGCTTTGGCCATTTTCAACCTTGGGTTGGCCAGAAAACACTGACGCATTAAAAACCTTCTACCCAACCAATGTATTGGTAACAGGTTTTGACATTATCTTCTTTTGGGTCGCCAGAATGATTATGTTTGGCCTCAAATTTATGGATGGCGAAGTTCCGTTCAAAGAAGTTTACATGCACGGTTTAGTTCGTGATAGCGACGGCCAGAAAATGTCAAAATCTAAAGGTAATGTTATTGACCCTCTAGATGTTATTGACGGTATTTCATTGCCTGATTTACTAGAAAAACGCACCAGTAACCTAATGCAAGATCACAAACGTGATGGCATTGCTAAGGCAACGAAGAAGCAATTCCCTGATGGAATCCCTGCTTATGGAACAGATGCTTTACGCTTTACATTTGCAACACAGGCAACTTCAGGACGAGATGTTCGCTTTGACCTTAACCGTATTGAAGGTAATCGCAACTTCTGCAATAAGCTTTGGAACGCTGCACGTTATGTGCAAATGCAAACTGATGGAAAAGAAATTGGCCTAGATAATCCGAATCGTGAACTGTCTCAGGCTGATCGCTGGATAATTTCCCGCCTACAGCACACCGCTGCTGAAGTAGCAGAGCATTTTGAAAAATATCGTTTTGATTTAGCCGCGAAAGCACTTTATGAATTCTCATGGAATGAGTATTGCGATTGGTACCTTGAACTGTCAAAACCTGTTCTGTTTGCTGATGATGTTAGTGAAAACGCTAAGCAAGGCACTCGTCACACACTAGTCTCGGTTTTTGAGTCTTTAATGAGGCTATTGCACCCCATCATGCCGTTCATCACGGAAGAAATTTGGCAGTCAATGAAGCCATTGCTGGATATGAGCGGCGATACGATTATGCTACAGAACTATCCTCTTTCGGATGAATCGCTAGTCAATGAAACGGCGGAGAATGAGCTTGGTTGGACTAAAACCTTTATCGAAAGCATACGCCGAATCCGCTCTGAAATGGATATCAAACCTAGCAAGGCTCTTCCTGTTTTAATTAATAACTGGACTGAAGAGAATCAACGCGTTTTTAATAGCTGTCAACGTGAAATCATGTCATTGGCGAAGTTAGAAGAGGTGACATGGCTCAGCGAAGGTGACACAGCACCTGAATCAGCCACCGGCTTAGTGGGCGAAATGCAGATTCTAATCCCCCTCGCTGGTTTAATCGATAAAGATGCTGAAACAGCGAGACTTAATCGTGAAATTGAAAAAATCAACAAGCAACTTCAAGGGGTAATGGGAAGATTAAACAACCCATCATTTGCCGACAAGGCGCCAGCCAATGTTGTCGCTCAAGTTCAACAGCAAGCTGATGAACAACAAGCTGCACTGGCTCAACTTCAAGAGCAGCTTGTTAAGATTGAAGCGATGTAAGTTAGTTTGATTGACATAAAAAAGCCCAGCGATTGCTTGTCAATCACTGGGCTTTTTTCGTTTTGAGCTTAGTTTAACGGGTAGGCACACCACCTCTTGAGCGCAAGTAGTTAACCAGCCGTTCCTGATTTTTTTCATTGGCCATATCCAAAGGTGTTTTACCATCTCCAGCTTTAGCATTTACATCAGCACCTTTTGCCAGAAGGAGTTTTGCCATATTCAGATATCCACCTGAAGACGCAAGGTGTAAAAGGCTACGCTGGTTACTTTGTGATAAATTGGGATCAACGCCTACTGCAAGGCAGTTTTTCACGTAAGCTAAATTACCACTAGCAACTTGGCGATAGATATTACCGTTACTCGTACAGTCTTTTGTGACACGACTTATCCTTGCAATCTTTTCAGCTTTGATAGCTTGAAGCTTCTCTCTTTCCTGCCTCATCTCCTCGAAACTTTTTTCCGCGGCATTTGCAGTGGCGCTAGTAGTGGCTGGAGCTTGGCTTTGTGCTTCACGAGCTTGCTTTCTTGCTTCAGCGGCTTGCTTCGCTTCGGCAGCTCGTCTATCCGCTAATTTATTCGCCGCCTTTATCTGTTCATTTAAATCCAAGGCGTCGAATTCGGCTTTAGTCAGCAGTTCATCATCGCTATCTTGGGCGTTTGCTACTTCTGGGTCAGGAGTTGGGTCGGGAACCTCGACTTCGGCCGTGACTTCTTCGGAGACAACCGGTGCTTCAACTACCGCATCCTGCTCATCCACTTTCGAATCGTCGGTTGCGGTAGATTCAGGAGCAAGCTCAAGCTGAGAACCTGCTGGGCTTGTCTCCCTCATATAGTCGACCTGAGCTTCTCGTAAAGCCAAACTAATAGCATCATTAATCTCATTTTCTGGATTGACAAGAGCCTCTGCTGACTGCTGAGAAACACTGGTACTTTCTGCGTTATTAAACTCCTTCTGCCCTTCAATTAAAGCCTGATTAACAATGCTTTCTAAGGTATCAGCTGCTCCGACTCCACTATTATCAATAGTAACCTCATCATTTGATTGAATATCAGTATTCACAGGCGCAACTTCTGCAGCGATGATATTTTGCGCTTTAGTATCCGACCCTGCAGTCATTGAATCATCTACAACGACCTGATTTTCAGCGTCCAAAGTGTTATCAATAGGTGCGGTTGGCGAGGAATCAGTTGAAGCGGCTTTAGTGGCATTGCTGGATTCAGCAGGTGTATTATTAGCTGCAAGCGTTTCAATTTGATTTCCTGCCGCAGCCGGTGCTTGCTGTGTATCATTTGTCACACCAACCGGAATAACAACTGTTGGGCTATTAGCAACTTGAGTTAAATCGCTCCATGTTGACACCAGCTTGTCTTTAACAAGCCCAACACCACCAAAATGGTTAATGGCGTAAGCACTGGCCCCCCCGCCAATTAATAAAACACCTAACCACGCTAATTTTTTCTTTCTTCCCTGGTTTCGCCTAGAGCGAATTGAAGTGATGATGGGGTCCACGGGGGCCGTTTCGTCAAAATCCAACACCTTTTTAATAACAGTAACGGGCTTATCCCTATCAGCACTAAAGGTAGGATTGACTTGGCCCGATCCAAGTTGATTCACGAATTCTCGACAAGAATCAAAACGCTTAACAGGGTTACGTTCCAGCGCTTTTCCTAAAACTCTTGAAGCGCCAACGAGCTCTGGTCGATGATTTAAAAGCGGCTCGGGAAATTTTGTCGCAACCTGCCTTCGGTAAGCTTCAGTGCTACCTGGGTTATGGAAGTGTGAACGCGCTGCTAATGCTTTATAAATAATGGTTGCTAGCAAGTACTGATCATAGCTTTCTGTATAATTGCTCTTTATATACTCAGGTGCTAGATGATCACCAATATCAAGGGATGCTATGGCCTGCTTAGAAGCGCCTAATTTCTGAATGGTAAATTCAGTAACAAAGTCTCCTAAAAGTATTTGACGATTCTGTCCAAGGTAGACATTAGAAGGACGAATGTTGCTATGGATAAACCCCATTCCATGTAGCTCATCCAAAGTAACGGCGAGAGGCCTAGCCCAATCCAAGACCTCATCAATTGACGGTTTTTTTTGTCTCAGTTTATTAGCATTTTGTGACTCCTCAAGCGTTTCATGAGTAACATATTGAAGAACCGCGTAGGGTTGAGACTCAAAAACACCATGACCTAAAATTTTGATTAAGCCATTCAAACGTGACTTGATTAGGCGCTCACACACCTCTTCGAAAGAATTAGTAAAACCTGGCAAGGTCTGCAATTCCATTTTTGGAATTGAAATAACGACTAATCGGTTACTTTGGTCAGTATCTTCAGCTAAGTAACAATGATTGCTGGTAGTATCAGGAATAATTTTTTGTATTTGATAACGTTTATCTATAACCGTGCCGGTGGATATGGATTGCTGCATTCTCTATCCTTGGTATGCATTTGAATCATTTACTGAGATTAACATAGTTTAATTAAACATAATCAAACCGTAACAGAAAATTCATTCTTTTGTTGTTAGTATAAAAATCCGCTGAAACATGAACTTTTTTTATTTTTCAGCTACGCGGTCAAAATTCTCTTTTATGGGCTTAAAATAACAATATAAGGATAAATATAAAAGAAATTTCGGCCATTCAAACTGTTATAAGATTAACTGATTAGCTTTAAACAAATAGTGATTAGTATATTGATACTAACTTGTCTATATTTCTTATGAACTAAATCATACTGTTATTGTCGGAAGACACAATAACAAAAATAATGCGAGATATACCTAATGGGGAAACTAGGACTTTTCCGTGCCCGACATCTTGTTTCTAGAACAAGTATTGGTGCCGAATGGGAGACTATCCAGCGATACAAGAACCTAACTCTGCTGGATGCTATTAAACACACTCTCAGCTATGCTGATTACAATTTACCACCACAGCCAAGAACATCGCCTTGGGCTAAAACAATTTCTAATCGTAAGTCTATGGCTCGCCAGCGAAATATGCAGCGCATGGCTAAGACTGAAGGTAAAGGATTGCAGAATTGGTGGGTAAATCACATGCTAACAACTAAGACACCGTTTTTAGAGCGGATGACTTTGTTTTGGCATAACCACTTTCCTTCTACCATTGATCAAACTAAACAGCCAAGCGCTCTTTTTGAACAAAATGTTACGCAAAGAAGACATGCCTTAGGTAATTATGGCAACTTGTTATTTGCAATGGCAAAAGATCCTGCCATGCTAATTTATTTAGATGGCTATAAAAACGTTAAAGAAAATCCCAACGAAAATTTTGCTCGTGAGTTATTAGAGCTATTTACACTTGGCGGCACTAATTACTATAGAGAAAATGATATCAAAGAAGCGGCTAGGGCATTTACTGGCTGGGGTATCGACGATAGAACTGGAAAATTCAGATTTTACCCTGAACGACATGATGGTGGCATTAAAACCTTTATGGGGAATAGAGGGAATTTGACGGGTGACGATGTCCTGATGATTCTTATGAAGCACCCTAGAACAGCTGAAACCATCGCAGAAAAGATGTGGAATGAATTTATAAGCTCATCTAAACCCAATGCTGCTTATACAAGACGTTGGGCAAAACATTTCCGTGATTCTAACTATGACATTAAAGCTTTGCTGGTTGCAGTATTAAGCAGTGATGCTTTTTGGGATCCTAAAAATATGGGTGCTTTGATTAAATCACCTGTTGAGCTAACGATTGGCACCATGCGAGCATTGCCTTACAGGCTTCGCAAGAATAACCTTTCTCATAATTTATCTATCATGGGGCAGTCGTTGTTTGCTCATGGCAGCGTTAAAGGTTGGAGCGGTGGAAACGACTGGATCAGCACACAATCGTTAATGCGCCGCACTGGCTTATTGACGAACTTGACTCGTGGAAACCTACGTAAGGCTAATGACAGCAAGATGATGCAACATATGCCTGACTGTAGTGACGAAGAATTAATAACCTGGCTACTTCCCGTGCCACCCTTAAATCCACTACCTACTCAGCCAGGCCGCCAGCGGCTTGTCAGAGCATTGGTTCTGGACCCTGCTTACCAAGTCAGCTAACAATAAGAAAGGTTATTATTATGGATCGTCGCGAATTTTTAAAATACTCAGGCTTACTTGCAGCTGCAGGAATGTCACCCGAACTATTGTTGGCTGCTGAAGGCAAGATGCCTGAGAAAATTGTGGTCTTCGTCGAACTCAAAGGCGGTAATGATGGTTTCAATACCTTAGTGCCTTATAAAGACCCAAATTACATAGCAGCACGTAAGAATATTCGAGTGACAGAACGTGTTGCTTTACCGCTCGGTGTACAAGACATGGCTATGCATCCACGCCTTGCAGGCTTACACAAAATCTGGGGCACTGGTGAAATGGCTTGGATACAAGGCATTGGCTACCCAGGCGGCGTGCTTTCTCACTTCCGTTCAATGGACATTATCGAAACAGGCTCTCATTCAGAGCAAGTGCTAGAAAATGGTTGGCTTTCACACATTGTACCAGGCTACAAGCAAGGTCTTCATGGCATAAGCGTTAGTAATGACGGCGGCAGTCTTGGCCCGTTAAATAGCTCGCGTTTAAACAGTGTTAGCATGCAAAGCCCTCGGACTTTTGTAAGTCAGTCAAAAATTATTAAAGATATCACCCCCGTAAGTTCCACACCTGCCTTAGCCCATCTGACCAATACGCAGCACCAGCTGTTTGAAGTCGGAAACCAGCTCCGTGCGAAAATGTCACGTAGTTTACGGCAGAAAAAAACAACAAGAAGTAAGGGCGTTTTAGGTCATAGTCTTGAGTCAGTGGCTCAAATGATTATTGCCGGCATAGACTCACCAGTCTATAAAGTCACGCAATCTGGTTTTGACACCCATTCAGGCCAAGTTGGACGCCATAACAATGTGTTATACCAGCTGGATCACGGCCTATCGCGCTTTATTCACACCATGAAACAAAATGGGCTATGGAATAAAGTCGTTATTGTCAGCTATTCAGAGTTTGGCCGCCGCCTTGGTGAAAACAAGGGTGGTGGAACAGATCATGGTACTGCTTCTGCCCAGTTCGTCATGGGCGGTGGAATAAGAGGCGGGATTTATGGAGATGCTCCTGATCTAACGCGTCTAGATAGCAATGGTAATGTCGCTCATACCACTGACTATCGCCAAGTCTACGCCACACTTGCCCATCGCGTTTGGAGACAGCCAAACAACCCTTGGCAAGGGCACAGGCATATTCCTTTCATATAAGCGATTGCATTCTGTGTTTCGTTTTTAAAATGCCGTCTTTCGACGGCATTTTTTTGGGGCAAAATACCCTAGAGATGAGTTATACTTCGCGTTTTTCACGCAGCGTTTGTCACGGACTCAGGCTATGAACTCAGACCTTCAGCGTCTCCAACCGTATCCTTTTGAAAAGATATCGGTTCTTAAACAATCAGTACAGCCAAACCCTGAGCTTGATCCATTGTCGCTGTCGATAGGCGAGCCAAAACACCCTACTCCTGAGATTATACTCAATGCGTTAAGAGACAGCATCTCTCAAATCGCTGTTTACCCTGGTACCAAAGGTACCCCAGCTCTGCGTGAAGCAATTGCTGATTGGCTGGTGAGGCGCTTTAAGTTGCCCTCAATCAATCCTGATACTCAAGTGCTTCCGGTAACAGGAACTCGCGAAGCACTGTTTGCGATCACCCAATGTTTAGTAGATCGCAAGCCCAATGCCAAAGTCCTGATGCCCAACCCTTTCTATCAAATATATGAAGGTGCGGCCTTTTTGGCCGGCGCAACACCGGTGTATCTCCCCTGTGTTGAAGAGAATGGTTTCATACCCGACTTAGATGCCATTGACGAGCAGACTTGGCAAGACTGCCAATTGTTTTTCATGTGCACACCAGGCAATCCTACGGGTGCTTTAACGCCTACAAGTGAGATAAAGAAACTTATACAACTATCTGAAAAATATAATTTTATTATTGTCTCTGATGAGTGTTATTCAGAGATATATCTAGATGAAGCAAACCCTCCAACAGGACTATTAGAAGTAGCAGCAGCTTCCGGCGATACTGATTTTAAACGCTGCTTAGTCATGCATAGTCTTTCAAAACGCTCCAACGCTCCGGGCTTACGCTCAGGCTTTGTCGCTGGCGACGCAGACATTTTAAAAGCCTTTTTACTGTTTAGAACTTATCATGGCTGCGCCATGCCGCCCCATACTCAAAGCACGAGCATAGTAGCCTGGCAAGATGAAGCCCATGTTGAAGAAAATCGCCGTTTATATAGAGAAAAGTTTGCAGCTGTTTTAGAGATATTGACACCCGTTATGGATATCCCTACGCCACAAGCTAGCTTTTATCTTTGGGCTAAAACACCGATTGATGATGTCACTTTTACAAGAGACATATACAAACACCAACACCTAAATGTTGTCCCGGGCAGTTACTTATCCAGAGAGGTAGACGGACTCAATCCGGGAGCAAACCGAATTCGCCTAGCGCTAGTTGCAGAAACCCAGCAGTGCATTGAAGCGGCGACACGTATTAGACAATTTATTGAAACTCAAATATAGAGAGACACCATGACAATTAAGCGTATCGGACATCGTTATATCGACAGCAACAGTGGAAAAGTATTAGACGTATGGTTCCCTCGTTCTAACAAACAAATTGCTCGTCACTGTTTAGCACAAAAAGTCGGCTTGATTAAAAGCGACTTTGTAGAAGTCGAAATTGCTTCAGTTGATGATGCGCCAACAACAACTGAAGAGGCGTATCTTCGCCTACACCTATTATCTGAGTGTGCGGTAAAACCAAACGAGATTAACCTTGAAGGTGTTTTTGGCTTACTGACTAACGTTGCTTGGACATCTGCTGGACCGGTATTACCAACAGAAGTAGAAAACCTACGGGAACTGATTGCTGAAGAAGCTCATCAGCTTAACGTAACATCAATTGATAAATTCCCACGCATGATCGATTACGTCATTCCTGAAGGTGTTCGTATAGCTATTGGTGATCGTGTGCGTTTAGGCGCTCACCTAGCCTCAGGAACTACGGTCATGCATGAAGGCTTTGTTAACTTCAATGCAGGTACGCTTGGCAACTCAATGGTTGAAGGTCGCATTAGTGCAGGTGTTGTCGTAGGTGACGGTTCAGATGTTGGTGGCGGCGCTTCGACAATGGGTACTTTATCGGGTGGCGGTAAAGAGCGTATCGCACTTGGCGAGCGTTGCTTGCTTGGCGCAAACTCTGGCCTGGGCATACCTTTAGGGGATGACTGCATATTAGAAGCGGGTCTTTATTTAACAGCTGGTACTAAGGTTAA
>CALHTA010000215.1 GCA_938038645.1 uncultured Thiotrichaceae bacterium | reverse complement strand
TACCAAGGCAAAAGAAATCCTTGGTGCAACTGCGACGCTTGAATTCAGAATGGTGGATGAAAACAACAATGCATTTGACGCACAGGCTAATCGACGAGCTCCTGTTGGCAGCTTGTTGTATCAGGAGCGTAATGGTAATCCGATACTGCTAAAACGTACCGTTATGCTGACAGGTGATTTCATCACAAACGCTGGCGCAACGTTTGACCAAAACAATCAACCCGCCGTAAGCATCAACCTAGATGGCAAAGGTGCACGAATGTTTGAAAAGGCGACTGGTGCTAACGTCCAGAAGCTAATGGCCGTTATTTTCATTGAAAATAAAACCAACATTACACGTGACGCTGACGGTGAAATTGTCAAAGAGACAGTGAAGAAAGAAGAAGTAATCAACGTCGCTAGAATTCAAGAGCAACTGAGTTCACGCTTCCAGATTACAGGCTTAGATTCACCTCAAGAAGCACATAACCTTGCCCTACTACTTCGCGCAGGTGCACTAGCAGCGCCAGTTTATATTGTAGAAGAGCGTACAGTTGGCCCAAGCTTAGGTGCGGATAACATCAAAGCAGGTTTCAACTCAGTAATCTACGGCTTCATTGCAGTACTAATCTTCATGCTGATCTACTACCGCGTGTTTGGCATCGTCGCCAACTTAGCACTGTCACTTAACTTGGTATTAATCATTGCCGTTCTATCACTATTACAGGCAACGCTCACATTGCCGGGTATTGCTGGGATCGTACTGACCGTTGGTATGGCGGTCGATGCAAACGTATTGATCTATGAACGGATTAAGGAAGAGATTCGAGCTGGAACTAGCCCGCAAAATGCGATTCATTTGGGTTATGAGAAGGCTTTCTCAACAATTACCGATGCAAACATCACAACCTTTATTGCGGCGATCGTACTTTACGGTATGGGTACCGGGCCGATAAAAGGATTTGCGATTACACTAGCCATCGGAATTTTGTCTTCCATGTTTACGGCTATCTTTGGTACTCGCGTAGTGATCAACCTGATCTACGGCAAGCGTCGTGTTAAAGCGCTCAATATAGGATAAGCGACCATGCAAATAACAAAACATATAAACTTCATGGGGAAGCGGAAGATTGCGATGATCTTCTCTGCTGCCCTTATTCTTCTCTCGGTCGGCTCGTTAGTGTTTAAAGGTTTGAACCTTGGGGTTGATTTTACGGGTGGTACCGTCATTCAAGTCGGCTATCCTGGTAATGCCAACATCCCTGAAATTCGTGAAACTCTAAAAGAGGCGGGTTACGATGCTGCGGTGCAACCTTTCGGTACGGCTCAGGACGTCTTGATTCGTTTACCTGAGCAAACCGGTATAGATCGTGCCAAAGTGAGTGATAATGTACTTAAAACATTGCGCGAAACGACTGCGGGTGTAGAGATGCGACGCGTTGAGTTTGTTGGCCCTCAGATTGGTGATGAGCTACGTGATCAAGGTGGTATAGCCATGCTGCTTGCGCTGGCTGGAATCTTGATCTATATCGCATTGCGGTTTGAATTCCGCTTTGCGGTTGGTTCAATAGTCGCCCTAGTCCACGACGTTATCTTAACCATTGGTTTCTTCTCGATTACAGGGATAGAGTTTGACCTCACTATATTGGCAGCTGTTCTTGCGATTATTGGTTACTCCCTTAACGATACGATCGTTGTATTCGATAGAATTAGAGAGAACTTCTTGAAGCTACGTAAAGCTGAGACTGACGAGTCAGTTGATATTTCTATTAATGAGACACTCTCGAGAACATTAGTGACCTCCTTCACAACATTACTTGTGCTGGTTTCATTGTTTGTATTTGGTGGTGAAATTATCCATGGCTTCTCGATTGCGATGATTGTCGGGATTATTGTTGGTACTTACTCTTCGATTTACGTAGCGAGTAGTTCGCTGCTGGCGATGGGTGTGACTCGCGAGGCCTTGTTACCTCCTGCTAAGGATGATGAGCTTGATGAGGAGTTGGATGCTATTCCATAAGGTTTAGTTCTTCAGATCGATTCTCGTTCAGGGGTCGATAGTTTAATTCGCTCACTCAGCGTTCCGCTGAAATGATTCGCCGAATTAAGCTATCGGCCCCTTCTCTGTTTAGGGTCATTGAATAAAGAAAGTGGATACCCTGTGTGCGGTGATTGCTAAAGGATGTTTTCGTGATAAATAATATAACACATCAAATAACTGATTTAATTGCCAAGCTTAAGGGCAAGCAAAACATTTGGATTCTGAGCGGTGCGGGCATAAGTGCTCCTTCAGGAATTCCTACTTATCGTGACCATTCTGGTCAGTGGAAAGCTGGCAATCCTATTCAGCATAACGATTTTATTCAACAGGAAGCCTCTCGGCAGCGCTACTGGGCACGTAGCATGGTTGGGTTTCCAACGACGCATCTAGCTAGCCCTAACGCCGCTCACCAAGCGATTACACAACTCCAACAGCATGGTCTACTCTCTCAGATTACTACTCAAAACGTGGATCGTTTGCACAGCGCTGCTGGTGCTGAAGATGTTATTGATTTACATGGGCGATTGGATCAGGTTGTTTGTCTGAGCTGTAAAATAGTGAGTAAACGGGAGGATTATCAACCGCGCCTGATTAAACTCAACCCTTCGTTAACAGAATATGCGGCTAAGTTACTACCCGATGGCGATGCTGAAGTTGATGATTTTGACATGAGCCAGATTAGAATTCCGCCCTGCGAAAGCTGCGGTGGGGTCATTATGCCCGATGTTGTTTTCTTTGGAGGGACAGTGCCAAAACCTCGCGTTGAAACCGCGTTTAGGACGTTGGAAAAAGCAGATTGCCTGCTTGTTGTCGGTAGTTCACTGACTGTTTATTCCGGTTTTCGCTTCCCACGCTGGGCGAATAAGAACAAAATTCCTGTATACGCCATCAATCAGGGAGAAATGAGAGGATCCGAATTATTTGACTTGATTCTGGAGGATTCTTGCGAAAAAGCTTTGCCAAAAATCACTAACGAATTAACGGCAATATAATAAAGTTAGGCTCGGTCACAACGCCACTCATGTTGAGCTTTCTATTACCCTTCACTTTTTTATACTAAGGTGCTCTCTACCCTTTGGTGATAAACCATAAACACCACGAGCTACATTCTCAAACCAGCCATAAACATTTCGATAGAGTATGCTTCGCACCTTGGGATCATCTAACTCTTTAGAAATCACTGAGGCCTTAGTTTCACCATGCTCTAGTAGGTAAGCACCGATACTAAGGGCTTGTTGACGGTAGAATGTCATCACCCCTTGCTTCGTTGCTGTACCGCCTAAATTAGGATCACCAACCCTATGTACAAACTCTCCGAGTAGTCGCTCTTGCTTGCGTTTGGCGATGCGAGGTTTGTATTCGATGGGGTCAAGTACGATCTCTACCTGACTTTTTTTAGGATCAATCCGAACCAAGCCCAAGCCAAGCATGCGAATCAGTTTTAAAACCTGCTTGCGCTTCTTTTTCAAAACTGTAACGTCCCGCGGCACGCCGATATAAACTTTAGAGCTCAATGACAGACGTTCTACCACTTGTAACAAAACACTAAGATTTAAAGACAGCTTTAATTCAACTAACAGTGGCTCTTCATCACCTCTAACAGCCATGACATCACAATCCATCACCTCACCTTTCACTTCATAGCCTTGGCCTTCCAGGAAGCGTTTCAGGGGTAAATATAGATCGGACTCTTTCATGCGATTGCCACCTAAGTACTGACCATGGAAGATAACTTTTTAACCGTATTCCAGTTTCTAGCAGTCGCTGAAACGCCTAAACACTTTTCAACTTTGGCAAAGAGCTTGGATCGACTAACCCCTTCTGGAGCGTACAGATAAAAAATATTATCCTTCAATTCATAAACTTCAGAAGGCAGTTTCAAGGTTTCAAGTTTTTCTAAGTCAGGTGATTGCGGAACTTCGCTAAGAAAAAAGAAATGCAGTAACTTGCCGTCTTCAGTCGAAAACGAATTATTAGTAATTGCTGTTGAAAACTCAGAAGCCGTTAGCAAAAGTACCTTGGGAGCAAAGCCATGTGCATCGAGAACTGCGTCACTTAAGCGTTTAGCTAAGTTTGCTTTAGACTGCTCATCAATATTGAAAACAACATTGCCACTTTGAATATAGGTTCTGGCGTCTTCGCAACCCAGCCTTTTTAAAAGCCCTGCGAGCGGCTTCATTGGGAGAATATTATTTCCCCCAACATTAATGCCTCTAAATAATACTATGTAGGTATTCATTCGCCTTGTTTCTCTTCGCTAGAAAATTACCGAAAGCACTGTGCTTCGTTTTCATTTTACCAGCTTAACCAACAGGCTTGTAAGACAAAGCTAATTATTAAAAGTTAAACAAAAGATAATGGTTATAGAAGTAGATCTCTCGAAAAAGAAATTCCAACTTTGTTTTTAATGATCGATAGCGTGAAGTGGGTGTGGGTGATGTAACGGCGGATATGCCTAGATCTCTGGCCATCATCTCCGCCCGTTTAAGATGCAATGGATCACTAACGATGATTGCGGATTTGAGATTCTGCATCGTCATTAGAGACTGAGCTTCAAGCAAATTTTGCCTAGTGGTACGAGAATTCATATCCTTGAGGATGGCCGAGCTGGGAACTCCCAAGCCAACTGCAAAAGCGGCCCCTACTTCGCTTTCAGTAAACTTCTCACCCTGCCCCAAACCACCCGTGAAAATAATTTTGGAAGCTTTCTTTTTTTGAAAAAGGTTTACTGCGTGATTAATTCTTTCTTCGAAAACAGGGGATGGTTTATCGCCTTCTATAGCAGCGCCTAACACAATAATAGAATCAGAAAACGCTGCGTGATCTTGATTACCATAGCTCCAAATCGCGATACCGGTATAAGAAACCCAGATCAATAATGCGACGGCCAGCCACATGAGTAGCTTAAACAATTTTTTGAACATTACTGATTCTATCAATGAAGGCTTCGCGTTAAAAGCAGGGAATATTAGCCTAACTTACATGCTATGCGGCGGGCTCTGCTTCAAGCCATATTCAACTGCCATTACCGCTGCGGTGATTCGTGAGCTAATCTCTAACTTACGCAGTATCGCTTTCACATGCAGTTTCACTGTACCATCAGAAATACCTAAATGACGCGCAATTACTTTATTACTTTGCCCTTCAGCTAAGTGTAATAAGATTTCATATTCACGCGGAGTTAAACACTCAAAAGGATTGGGCTTTTCAATGGCCTTTTCTTGATTACCGCCCTGAACGGCACTCGCCAAAATTGGCGCTAAGTCAGGGGCAACCACCGTTTTTCCTGCAACAATGTCACTAATCGCAACCACTAGCTCATCCGGCTCCATATCTTTCATTAGGTAACCGTTTGCGCCAAGCTGAAGCGCGCCTACTAAATCAGCCTCGTCACTGCTTGTGGTCAGCATCGCTACCGGCAATTGGGGCTTAACCTGTTTAATCTGTTTAAGCACGCTAAGTCCATTCATTTCTGGCATGCGCATATCAAGCAGCACTAAATCCAGCGTCTCCTCAGAAACTAAACGAATCCCTTCCATCCCGCTTGAAACAGAAGCAACAACGTCAATATCTCGACGCTTTAATAAATCTTCTAAACCAGCCCGAAATAAAGTGTGATCATCTATTAATAAAAGACGTTGTTTCATCGCTATTTCCCTGAGGTGTGTTTTGTAACTGCAGATGGAGTACTTATGTTTTTTGGAACGGCCACTTTAAAGTTTAATTGTAGGAGCAAACCTTCACCATCCGACTCAAACTGCAACTCTCCATTTAACCGAGCTGCTCGCTCTTGCATCACAGACAGGCCGATATGCTCACCTGTCTCTTTATTAGGCTTAGGGCGATCTTCAGAGAGCCCTG
>CALHTA010000214.1 GCA_938038645.1 uncultured Thiotrichaceae bacterium | reverse complement strand
TTTGGTCCTCAGACACTACACAGGCTTCCCGAGCTTATAGAAGAGTCGCGTGAGACGAATAAAACGGTGATGGATATCTCTTTTCCTGAGATAGAAAAATTTGATCGCCTACCTGAACCGAAAGCAGAAGGCCCATCAGCGTTTGTTTCAATTATGGAAGGGTGCAGTAAGTACTGTACTTTTTGTGTGGTGCCATATACTCGCGGTGAAGAAATTTCACGTCCATTTGACGACGTGATTGCTGAAGTTGCACAGTTAGCAGAGCAGGGCGTTCGTGAAGTCAATTTGCTCGGTCAGAATGTAAACGCTTACCGTGGTGATATGCACGATGGTGATACGGCTGATTTAGCGCTGCTAATCAGTTATGTTGCGCAGATCGATGGAATCGACCGTATACGCTACACCACTTCTCACCCTGTTGAGTTCAGTGAAAGCCTTATAAAAGTTTATGGCGAAGTACCAGAATTAGTAAACCACCTACATTTACCTGTTCAAAGTGGTTCTGATCGAATCTTGGCTGCGATGAAGCGCGGTCACATGGCGATCGAGTACAAATCAAAAATACGTAAGCTTCGTGAAATCCGCCCAGACATTAGTTTGTCATCGGACTTCATTATCGGATTCCCGGGTGAAACGGATCAAGATTTCGAAGCAACGATGAAGCTGATCGAAGATATTGGTTATGATCACAGCTTTAGTTTTATCTATAGTCAGCGCCCTGGAACACCGGCAGCTTCTTTGCAAGATGAAGTGCCTGAGTCGTTGAAGAAAGAGCGCTTACAACGCCTGCAATTGCGTATCAATGAAATGGCTACAGAAATTAGCCGTGGAATGCTGGGTAGTGTACAAAGAGTTTTAATCGATAAGATTTCTCATAAAGACGCCAGCGAAGTATCAGGCAAGACAGAAAATAATAGATCAGTAACATTTGCGGGTGATGAACAGCTGATCGGTCGTTTTGTTGATGTGAAAATCACGGACGCATTTAGAAATTCTTTGAAGGGTGAAGTCATCGCCATCGAAAATGATGAGCGTGAGATGGTGCCTTTCAATAAAGGCTAACGCTAATATTTAGTGCTAGCCTCGTTTTACAAAATTTTAAGTTAGAGTGACGAAATACGATGAAGATTGAAACTGGTTTGGATATACCCATAGCGGGTCGTCCCATACAGTCGATCGATTCAGTATCACCGAAAATTACTAAAGTAGCATTATTAGGCGGAGACTTTCACGGTCTACGTCCATCTATGCTAGTGAAAGTAGGTGATAAGGTTAAGATTGGCCAAGCTCTTTTTACGGATAAAAAGAATCCCGGAATAAATTTCACATCACCTGGTGCGGGTGTCATTGCTGAAATTAATCGTGGTGAAAAGCGAGTTCTGCAGTCAATTGTTATTGAGCTGGATGAGAACGAAGAATCGCTTAACTCTCCTAAATACACTGCTGATCAATTGGCTTCCCTTGAAGCGGATGAAATTCGTCGCAACATGCAAGAGTCTGGTGCATGGACTGCATTGCGTACACGTCCTTTCAGCAAAGTGCCTCAAGCTGATGCTAGTCCAGTTCACATCTATGTGACTGCTATGGATTCTAATCCACTAGCTGCTGACGCGAGCATTGTGATTGATGAGCGTGCGGAAGATTTTCAAGCAGGCTTAATGCTGTTGTCTAAGTTAACAAAAGGCAACGTGTTTGTTTGTCATGAGACAGGCAAGTCGATTCCTTCTGCTACTGCCAACAACGTGGTTAATCGCGACTTTTCGGGTGTTCACCCTTCAGGTTTAGTGGGCACTCACATGCACATGATTGAGCCTGCGGGCATTGATCGTGAAATGTGGCATATGGGTTATCAGGATGTGATTGCTTTAGGTAATGGTTTTGCTGAAGGCAGACGTTGCATCGATAGAGTGATTTCACTTGCTGGTCCAATGGTTAAGAACCCACGCTTACTTCGCACCCGTATGGGCGCGAGTAGTGATGAGATTACCGCTGGTGAGCTTGAGTCTGGTGCGGTTAGAGTTATTGCTGGTTCCGTACTGAACGGTAATCGTGCTGAAGGTTGGAGTGCTTTCCTTGGACGTTACGCAACTCAGGTTTCTGTCATTGCAGAAGGCGAGCCACGTAAATTGCTGCATTGGGTTAACCCATCGTTGGATGAGTTCTCAATCATGAATGTGTTCTTTAACAAATTAAACGGCGCGAAAGATAAGCTGTTTCCTATGTCGAGTTCACAAAACGGTTCTCCGCGCGCGATTGTGCCCATTGGAAATCTTGAAGAAATCATGCCGCTTGATGTACTGCCAACTCAGCTTGCACGTGCCTTATTAGTACGCGATACCGAGTCAGCTAAAGATTTGGGATGCATGGAACTGGATGAAGAAGATCTAGCACTGATGACGTTTGTTTGCCACGGCAAATATGAATACGGCCCAGCGTTACGTGCCAGTCTTGAATTGATTGAGAGGGACGGATAATGAGTACTAATTCAAATCCGAGTTTGCTGCGCCGCAAGTTAGACGAAGCAGAGCCGTTATTTACGAAAGGCGGTAAGTTCGAGCGCTTTTATGTGCTTTATGAAATGGTAGACACACTGTTCTACAGCCCACCAAATAAAACAGTGGGTGGACCACACGTACGTGATGCGCTAGACCTTAAGCGGGTCATGGGCTATGTGTGGATGTGTACCTTCCCAATGATGTTTATGGCCTGTTTTAATACGGGTTATCAAGCGAACCAGGCGATGCAAAGCTTGGGTATCGCGGAAATTGAAGGGCTTCGTGGCTTTTTCCTTAATGGAATAGGTTATGACCCCGGTAGTTTCTTCGCCAATTTCTTCCACGGAATGACCTATTTCATTCCCATTTATATGACGACATTTATTGTCGGTGGTATTGCGGAAGCGACCTTCTCTTTAGTGCGTGGTCATGAAGTAAACGAAGGTTTCTTTGTTACCTCTAT
>CALHTA010000213.1 GCA_938038645.1 uncultured Thiotrichaceae bacterium | reverse complement strand
TGTGTCAAATGATAAAATATAGGCTTGCCCTTCACCTTGCTAGGCTCGGAGTCCAAATGAAAAAAGGCTCTGACGCAGCCCTTAGCCTCAGCCGCAATGGCCTCTGCTAATTGTTTACGATCAGAACCTTTAGGGGCAAGCAATTCTACTTCTACCCCTATTTTCTGCGGATCAATCAATCTCTTCCCCAATTAATCATACTTAGCCCAAGTGTTAGAATATGAGGTCACGTTTACAGTTTGTTATTGAGTTCATCCGGTAGTAAATGGGTGATTTTGTTAACTACTTTGAATCCAATAATGTGTTTTGCCTCACCGATAGATTTATCCCATAACTTCGCTAAAAGCGCTGCGTCATCATAGTCATATTGGCTTTTACTAAACGCCTGAAAATACTTAGCCGTATCATCGGCATGCTTTGGCGGAGCATCATTTTCACGAAGCTTATCGGGTAACTTATTGTCTGTGCCTTGCAGCACATGATAACCAATCTCATTTTTCGCCTCAGGAACACCTAAACTCCATAACGTTGCCAACAGCACGGCGTCATCATAATCATATTCACTTTTAACATAGGCCTGAAAATTCTCACCTGGGCTCGTATCAACCTTACTGTTTGGATCTTGCAAACCACTCGGTAATAAATCTTGAATGTTATTTATGATTTTATGGCCCAGCGCTTGCTTAGCCTCAACAATACCAATATCCCACATATCAGCTAGCGCTTTAGCATCTTCGAAGGTGTAATCACTTTTGAAGAACGCATCTAGTCCATTAGGATCCCAATGAGGACTCAAGCCCTCTATCTCTGGTTTTGCAGGATTCTGTAAACCTTCGGGTAATAGGTTTTGGATATTATTTACAATCTTATGACCAATTGTCTTTTTCGCTTGATAAGGCGAAATATTCCAGAGAGTGGCGAGCTCTTCGGCATCTTCATAGGTATAGTCACTTTTAAAAAACGCCGTCAAACTATTAATATCCCACTCGGGATCGACCTTCGGCGGGTTCACCTCTTGAGGCAACAGATGCTCTATATTATTAATGATTTTGTGCCCTAAAACCTGCTTTGATTCTTTTAATGGGATATCCCAAAGTTCTGATAATTTCTTTGCATCATCAAAGGTATAGTCACTTTTAAAAAACGCCGCAACTCCATTTGGATGCCAATCTGACTCTGCCATTATGTTTCTCCTCTCGTAACCGGGGAACTCCCCATATTTAGTATAGTAAATCTAATATGAGATGCTGAAGATTAGCCCAATAAAATTTATTTATTTTTAAACGGAGACATTAATATTATTCGTCAATTTTGCTTTGCTTCACTAAAGACAATGGAGTGCGACCCAGTAACTGGGGCAATCGGTTAGGATTGGGCGTATTATTATTTCGAAGTAGCTCCCAGTGACCAAACGAAAAGGGAGTGGCATGAAACAGATCGCAAACATGGGCTCCTACTCTAGCGAGCAGACCCGGAATCTTGAAACACAGCGCTCGCTTCTTAGTATAACGTTTACGAAGTTCGCGAATGTAATCCTCAAACGCTAAGGCTTTATCACCTCCTAGCTCAAACTCTCTTGATTGCTCTAAATCTAATTCTGAATCTGCTGCTAAACAAAGCTTGGCAAGTGCCTCACCTAAATCTGTCACCATCAATCCTGCGATTAAACCATTAGCATCCGCTGGGACAACGAAAAACGGGAGGCGTGAAACTCCACGTAGCCAAGCAGCACCATAGCCGCCTTCGCCATCAAGCAATGAGGGGCGAGCGATAATATAGCTTGAAGAAATAGCTTTGATTGCTTCTTCACCGGCCTTTTTAGACACTAGAAACCCACTTTTTGCATCCGATAAAAGCCCAAGTGCTGAAACATGTACAAAGCGAATACCACACCCATGACAAGCCTCTGCCAATGCAGCTGGCGCGCTATGATGCACAGCGTCATAGGTGGAACTACCAACAGGCCTAAGGATGCCAACGCAGTTAAGAACCACATCATATTCCTTAATTATCGATTGCCAATCGCTTGCTTTGCGCATCAATTCAAATCGAACTTCTAATTGCGGCAAGGGGAAACTTTGATTGACTTTTCGACTTCCGACGACAATATCAACCCCTTGATTTTCAAGTGCAGCAACAGCATGACGCCCAATAAAGCCTTTCCCTCCGAGGACTAGAACCTTTGTTTTTGTCGTTGTTTTGATAGTCAGCCCTCTTATTCGAATGTAATGGCATTTATAATTATAGTTGCGCGACAAAACAACTCGCGGTTTCGTGCAATAATCCAATTAAATAGTTAACTTATAAAGACAAATTCATGGACGCATTTGATCAATCAATTTTACACCATCTCGCCAAAGACGGTCGAATAAGCTGGACAGAGTTGGCTGAGCAAGTCAATTTGTCTGCTTCAGCCGTTCAGCGCAGGGTGCAAGCACTTCAAACTAAAGGGTTAATAAAACACTTTACAGTTGCCTTAGATGCCAAACAATTAGGGCATGAAGTAAGGGCATTTGTTGAAGTGAAAGTCGAACGTAGCAACGTTGAACTGGCAAAGGGTTTTAGAGAATCTATTAGAGAACTGCCGCAAGTTCAATCCTGCCATAAACTCTCTGGCACAGTCGATTTCATACTTGATGTGGTTTCCCCAGACTTAGAAACGTATGGGCGATTTTTGGAACAAGAGATTTTATCAATCCCTGGCGTACTTGACGCTAGATCTTCAATCATTCTTGAGGAGGTTAAAAGCTATGAGGTGATGATTTAAACTCAGGCTTGAAGCTTTTTACGCTTTTTGTCACTGCCACCAATAGTAGTAATGAATAACAATCCAAAGAAAATGGCAGAGGTAATACTAATCAACAATTCTAAGGTAATTCTCAAGACCTTGACCCCGCGAATAGCCGCTTTGCCCAATAGCCTAAACACGCCACGAGTATGAATCCCAAATCGCTGACTCAAGCGATTGACGCTTTTTAAGTCTTCTGTATTTTCAACGTATTTCAACAATTGAATACTGTCCGCCATCGAGGTATTTTTCCTAATACCATTAGCTTGCTCAGCCATTTCGCCTAAACTTTTGACCGCTCTAGGGTTATATGACTGTTTCGCAATTCGCGAAATACTTGCTAGGTCAGCACCCTTACTCAAACGTAAAAATTGCTGCCAATCAAATACTTTAGCACCTACTCGCATCAGCTCGTCTCTAAAGCTTCGAGTCAGCCGGTTCATTCGTGCGGCAATTTTAAGTGTTGATGCGCCGGCCTTCGCAGGTGCAGCGACGCCTCCAGAACCAATGGTTACCGCCGTCAAACCCACACCGATACCTGCTAGCGTCGTAATGAGTTGATTGAC
>CALHTA010000212.1 GCA_938038645.1 uncultured Thiotrichaceae bacterium | reverse complement strand
ACGGCAGATGAAGTACCCAATAATGCTAAACCGAAGCAAGCTGCACCGAAATGTACCAAGGGTTTACGCATATCTTATATGTCCTTATAAATCGAAATGTGATTAACGCTTCAAAGACTTACTGTTGAAATCACGTGACTTCAAACCTTTCTTAAAGACGTAGTTGGTCCACTCCAATGTGGTTCCTTTACCTGACTGATGATTAATCATCGTCATTTTAGCTGGACGCCAGAACTTGCCTAAATACTGCTTGTAACCGGTTGCTGTCAGCGTCTTCAACAAGGCATTTTTTCGGTCATAGTACATAACCTTAGTCACTCGATAACCGACGGTATCAATCCATGCGACTTGCTTGGTGTAACCCGAATATTTATAAGCCGGAATACGCTCCATTACGTGACATTTCCATTGACCGCAAGCTTCTTCACGAAGGTAGTTATAGGTGTACTTCTCAACTTCCTGTGAACCTAAATCTTCAAAAGCAAACTCGCTACCCATAAACGGGCCCGACTTGTTGCGTGAATTAATACGCTTTACACGCTTAAGGGCTGGAAGATACAACCACTGATCATCTGGCTTTAGGCCGTGAGAGAAAGTCAGCATTTTAGTGCCTTTCACATCGGCAGGCTTATCGAATAAAGACAGTGACTTATCACCTTGCCCGTTAGTGCCTTCCAAAGTTTTGGCACGCATCTCACGCACACTTGAGTTGCCGGTACGATTGGTCAGAATCATCTTCATATCTGAAGAAAAGTCTCCGTAACCCATATCCGAGGCATCGGCCGCTTTCGCTATTCTTAAGCCTTTTTCAGCGGGCGTTTCTGCAAAAGCAGTTGTTGTTGCTAACAACGCTGCGGTTGATAACAATCCAATCAATAAAGTTTGTTTCATAGTTAATCTCCGAGGTTTATGTATTTTTAAAATTGGGTACCGAAGTACCGGTTAACTCGTGCTTGCCGTTGGAACGGGGGCGATCGTTGCAACGTCTTTCTTATCACCACTCAACCATCCATCTAAATAGATTAATAGAGGTGGTAGGAATAGGAAGTCGACAATTAGCGCTAGTGCGATAACGATGGCGGTTAGTAATCCCATGTCAGCGTTTAAAGCAAAGGCTGATGTTGAAAGCACTAAGAAGCCTGCAACTAGTGCGACAGTCGTCACCCAAAGCGCAATCCCAACGGTAGAAAAGGCATAACGTACTGCATCTTCTGCATTCAGGCCTTTCTCTCGTTTTGCTCTGAGGTATTTGCTCATAAAGTGAATGGTGTCATCCACCACAATACCCAACGACATTGCCGTCACAACCGATAGACTAAGACCGATTTCACCACTGATCAATGCCCATATTCCGAAGGCCATTCCTGCTGGGACTAAATTAGGAATCAAGCTTAGCAATCCATATCGTAAAGACTTCAGCGCGACTACTAGGATCAATGAAATGAGGATCAATGCAGCCGTCGTGCCACCTAACATGCTGATGATATTTTGCATGCCAATATAGGCAAACATTACGCTAGGGCTTGCTCCGAGGGTGCGTTTTTCAGGGATATTTGCCACCATCCAAGCATCAACTTTCTTCTCGTAAGCCAGCATCTCTTTGACCGACAATGTCTTCAGTGTAGCGGTAATTCGAGTACTCTTTTTATCGATATCAATCTGGTTGTTTAAGTCCAAACCAAACGGTAGTGACATCTCATAGAGCAGTAAATATTGCGCGGCTAGTTCACGAGACTCTGGAAGTTTGTAGAAACTCTGATCATCACCATGCATGTTTTTATTTAAGCGGGTGAAGGTATCCGTGATGGTACTAACGTGCATGACTTCAGGTTGCTCACCCAACCAATCGGTAAATTTTTGGATATCGGCCAACGCTTTTGGCTCGGAGATATCGCCTGAATTTTCAGTCTCAATCGAGTAGTCAACGAAGTAGAGGCCGGTTAGGTTTTTAACAATGAAATCAGTCTCAGTTCTGAACTCAATGCGCTCATCAAAGTAATCAACAAAGACGTCATTTAACTCATTTCTTGGCACTAAAGCGATTAACAAAATCGCGATAGAACCCATGCCGATGAGCAAGAATTTACGCTTCGCAATCACCCAGTCAGCCAGTGTGGCCATGGCTTTTGAAGTCTGTGTTTCTTTAGGTTTTATCTTAGTGGGCAGCACAATGACTAGGGCTGGAAGTAAGGTAATTGAGAATACGAAGGCGGCCATAACTCCCATCGCAGCAACGTTTCCAAGGTCCCCAAACGGCGGGGCATCGCTGGCATTAAGTGATAAGAAACCAATGGCAGTCGTGACCGATGTTAGAAAGACTGGCATGAAGTTCACGCGTAAACTTTCTTTCATCGCCGTGATTTTATCTTTACCAGCCCGCAGCTCGACAATCCAAGACGACAATATATGAACACAGTCTGCAACGGCCAGAGTCAGTATAATAATGGGGGCCGACATAACCGGTGACGTTAGCTCAATCCCCATCCAGCCCGCCAAACCAAACGCGGTAGCCGTTGACACCATCACAATAACAAACGTTACGAAAGTACCTGAAATACTGCGCAGTAATAGGTAAACCGTCACAAGGATAAGTAGGATCGCAAGGGGTAACAGGTGCGTCATATCGTAAATAGACGCTTCACCAAAAGCGTTGTTAAGCATAACTGTACCCGTCATATAAACTTTATGATCAGGGTAGGTTTTTAGTAGGTATTCTTTTAACTCACGGACGGAAACGACGGTTTCTTCAAATTGTTTTGTGGCATCTGCCTTAACCATTTCGCCCTGTTCATTGGGAACCTCTAACGGATATTCCATCGTAATATTAATGGCCGTTACG
>CALHTA010000211.1 GCA_938038645.1 uncultured Thiotrichaceae bacterium | reverse complement strand
GATGAGTCTCAACTACCAGAAGGTGATGTAACGGTTGAGATAGATTACTCAACACTGAACTACAAAGACGGTTTAGCCATTACGGGCGCTGCTCCTGTTATTCGTCATTACCCAATGGTTCCAGGAATTGACTTTGCGGGTACAGTCACTGAAAGCACCCACGCCAACTGGAAAGCAGGCGACAAAGTCATTCTTAATGGCTGGGGGGTTGGTGAAGTACATTGGGGCGGCCTTGCGCAAAAAGCTCGTGTGAATGGCGACTGGCTAATCGCAAAACCTGAAGGCCTCGATAGCTACCAAGCAATGGCCATTGGTACAGCGGGATACACCGCGATGCTTTGCGTTATGGCACTTCAAGCGAATGGAATAAAACCGGAAGATGGTGAGATATTAGTCACTGGAGCTAATGGTGGTGTGGGCAGCTTCTCAGTCGCTATTTTGTCGGCTTACGGTTACAACGTAGTTGCTTCCACAGGACGTCCTGAAGAGTCAGCTTACCTAACAGACCTTGGTGCATCGTCTTGCATGGATCGCGCTGAGCTCTCAGAACCAGGCAAACCATTAGGCAAAGAGCGTTGGGCAGGTGTAATCGACTGCGTTGGTAGCCACACGCTAGCTAACGCTTGCGCCACCACAAAATACGGCGGAACAGTGGCCGCCTGTGGACTTGCCCAAGGCTTTGACCTTCCAGCCACCGTAATGCCTTTCATCTTGCGCGGTGTCACGTTAGCTGGTGTTGATAGTGTGAACGCACCTGTTGCAAAACGTCAAATCGCTTGGGATAAATTAGCGGCAACCTTGAAGCCTGAAACCTTCGAAGCTGTGGTTGAGAAAATCGCCCTGTCTGACGCAATTGATGCGGCGGGTAAGCTACTAAAAGGCGAAATCCGCGGTCGTGTAGTTGTTGATGTAAACACCTAACCGTCGTTAAACCTAAGTTTGTAAAGCCCATCCTAGTGATGGGCTTTCTCGTTTTGGATGATACTATTTATTCATATACTGATACAGAAAACACAGGTATTTGCCATAGCATATAAATTATTTTACTATACAGCCATCAATTAAAGAGTCTAGGCCATGACACGTAGCGCTAAGAACGTCTTGTTTATTATGTTTGATCAGTTGAGATTCGATTACTTAAGCTGTTACGGACACCCTCACCTGCAAACGCCTAATATAGATAAGCTGGCCTCTCAAGGGGTACGCTTTACCAATTGCTACGTGCAATCACCTGTTTGTGGCTCATCTAGAATGAGTTATTACACTGGCCGATACGCTTCTAGCCATGGTGCGCTTTGGAATGGCTACCCGCTGAAAGTTGGGGAAATGACCATGGGTGACCACCTTCGAAAAATGGGCATGGACTCCTACCTCATTGGTAAAACCCACATGAGAGCTGACGTTGAAGGTATGAATCGTTTAGGCATTCCTGCTGAAAGCATTATTGGAGCCAGAGTTTCTGAGTGTGGTTTTGACGCATTTGATCGAGATGATGGCCTTTGGCCTGAGGGCCCTGACGGCTTTTACGATGTGCAAAAATCTTCTTACAACGCCTACCTCATCGAGCAAGGATATGACAGCGAGAACCCATGGCTTGATTACGCCAACTCCGGTGTTGACGATAAAGGTGAAATAGCCTCGGGCTGGATGATGATGCATGCCAACAAGCCTGCCAACATCAAAGAAGAAGATTCAGAAACACCCTATATGACCAGTCGCTGCATTGACTTCATTAATGAAATGAACAACGACGATAGCAAGCCTTGGATGTGCCACCTGTCCTACATCAAACCCCACTGGCCATACATCGTGCCTGAGCCGTATCACAGCATGTACAGTAAGGACGACATCGTTCCCGTTAATCGACATGAAAGTGAAAAGATAGACACTCACCCCGTCTATGAACAGTTCATGAAAAACGTTGTGGGCCAGGCATTTAAGCGTGATGAAGTATTAGAAACGGTTATCCCTGCTTACATGGGACTGATCAAACAATGTGATGATCAATTAGGTCGTTTGTTCGCTCATCTAGAAGAAACCGGCCGGATGGATGACACCATGATTGTCATTACAGCGGACCATGGCGATTACATGGGTGATCATTGGCTGGGTGAAAAGGACTTGTTTCACGAACCCTCAGTGAAAGTACCGATGATAATTTATGACCCCTCGTCCGCAGCCGATGCTACGCGTGGCAAGGTGTGTGATGAACTCATTGAATCGATCGACCTTGCGGCCACGTTCTATGAAACGGCTGGCGGTACTTTGAAAGATAATGCAGACCATATAATTGAAGGTCGCTCGCTACTGCCTTTAATTCACGGCCAGATCGATACCCCTATTCGTGACTATGCATTCAGTGAATACGATTACTCCGTCACACCGGCTGCCATTAAATTAGGTCTCAATCCACGCGATGCGCAGCTTTACATGGTCACCGACAAACGTTGGAAATATATTTTTGCTGAAGGCGGTTTCCGACCGATGCTGTTTGACCGAGAGACTGATCCAAACGAACTCACTGATCTAGGCGCGAGCCAAGACCCCGAACACATCGAAGTAATGTCACGAATGTTTATGGCATTAAGTAAGTGGTGGAGACGAGTGAATCAACGCACGACCAAGTCAGAAAACGACTTGAGAAATATGCGCGGTAAGTCACGTCGCCGAGGAATAGTGTTAGGGATGTTTGATGGTGAAGAGGCCGATGAAGAGCTGACTGCTAAGTTTCGTGGCAAAGTCAGTCAAAACCACACTTCCAGCTCTTAATACTCCAGCTTAAGCAAACTTTCTAAAGAACTTTTGCATCATCTGAATAAGCACATCCGTGTCTAGAGTAGCTTCTGGCTCTTTCAGTTTATCTAACGCTTTTTGCCTAGTATCTGTCGGCACCATATCTGCTCTATCTGAGGATATAAGGGCATCGGTAAAAGGAATCGAGAA
>CALHTA010000210.1 GCA_938038645.1 uncultured Thiotrichaceae bacterium | reverse complement strand
GACGCTATTGCAAGTCATGGCGCGGGTTGGGATAAGTATTCAACCTACACGGAAGAAGTGGGGCGTGTTCCGTTGGTCATACGGTGGCCAGAAAAAATTGAAGCAGGGCAGCGTTCGCAAAGGCTGGTCAGTGGATTAGATATCACAGCAACAATTATTGCTGCGGCAAAAGCGGATGATTCTGGATTAGATGGTCGCGATTTATTAGCAGAAAATCCTGTGAATTTAACGAGTGAAGCTAGTAAGGAGCATTTAGTCGTAGAGCATTATGGGCACAGTGGTGACGTCGCTTACCAGCGAATTGTCTATCAAGATGATTGGAAATATGTCGTCGCTTGGGGTGATGATGACGAGTTATATAATCTCAAAGATGATCCTTACGAGCTTAATAATCGATTGCAAGATATTGAGGCTTTGGAAGTTTTAGCGAATTTACAAAAGCTAGCGCTTGATGACCTGCTCAATGAAAGAGCGGAGCGTGAAGAAGAGTTTCCTCAGTCGGAAATGGAATTCAAGTTAGTGATTTCAAATGATCGATGGCCAAGAGAGGAACGGCTGCTTCAATATAAGTTAGAGCGAGCCTTGGGCCTCTGAATATGCTGCAAATTCTACAGATCGTTTTGCCTGTTTTCTTGGTAATAGGCACGGGCTATGTCGCCGCATATTTCAAAGTATTCACCGCAGAACAATCGGGTGCTTTGATGCGGTTCGCAACACAAATTGCAATTCCATGTCTGTTGTTTTTAGCCATCTCGCGCTTAGATTTAAAAGCTGAATTTCAAATGAGTGTGCTTGCTCCGTTTTTTATAGGAGCTTTGGCAAGTTTTACACTGACATCATTGGGTGCTTGGTTTTTCTTTGGCCACAAACCGGGTTATCGAATAGCGATTGGGTTTGCTGGAATGTTTTCAAACCTCGTGCTGATCGGTTTAGCGATTGTCGAGTTAGCATTTGGTGCAGAGGCGTTGAAACCAGCTTTTGCAATCGTCGCGCTTCATGCACCGTTTTGTTACGTCATTGGCATCACAGCCATGGAGATTTCGAGGGCTGATGGGGTTGGTTTTGTCGCCACAATTAAAGCCGTTGTGAAGCAAGTTTTTTCAAACGCGATTACCGTTTCGCTATTGTTAGGAATAGCCGCCAATCTGCTAAATCTAACACCTCCAGAGGCCTTGAATACTGCGCTTGAGCTAATTGCAAGAGCTGCCTTACCGGTCGCACTGTTTGCTCTGGGCGCTATTTTAGTGAAATATAAAATCTCAAGCAGTATCGGTGAAATTAGCATGATAAGTTTCAATATGCTGATTCTTCATCCAGTCATCGCTTATGTGTTGGGGCGTTATGTTTTCGCTCTGGAACATGACGTATTAAAAGTCGTTGTTTTGATGGCGGCCATGCCGCCGGGAATGAATGCCTATGCTTTTGCCGATCTTTATGACCGAGCAAAGGAGATAGCGGCATCTTCCATACTGGTGTCAACAATACTTGCTGTAATGAGCATTTCTGTTTGGCTCGTCATCTTAACTTAGACGTTCTTTTCCATCGCTTGGCTAAACACTATTTTAAGTTGAGCAGCTTAAACCAGTTTCTCGATGCCGCTTCATACTCTTGTATGCATAGCTCAGCTCGGTCATCTGAAATGTCGGTGTTTTCTAGAATTGATTCATAGTTGTCAGGATCACTTCCGTAAACATGACACAGCGCGCTGTAATAGCGCTGAGAGTCTAGACTGTGCTCATCCCAAAAGTCGGCTTCTTCAAAGTCTTCTCTGTCGCCACTTTCAAGATCAAATAAATCAGCTGCGCTCAGCACTGTTTCTTGGCCTTGATCATAAAATTCAATTAAGAGCACATTCGCAAGACTGTCTACGGCGTCTTCTTCTTTGCCTACCACGGGAAGCTGATACATCTCAATAAGTGCATGGCCTAGCTCATGAAACAAGGTATGCATAATTGCATCGTTGGTTGCCTGATCTGGCGTCACCCCCGTTTCAGAGTACTTGGCTTTTACAAAGCGGGTTTTAACTTCATCAATGAAGGCGTAAGGCATCATTATGGTATTGATTTCAGGATCATACAGTGGGCCATCTTCAGCACCAAAAACGATGTTTAGCTGCTTGGGCAGGCTCAGTTTTTGATTCACTAAGTCAACGACCTCTTGAGCATCACCTGCCTGTTTTAAGTTCTTTAAAATGATCGTTTCGTTTTGATTAGTTGGTGCATTAAAAACTAAGTTTGCTTTGTATTTTCCATAAGCTGTTGTTGCTAACGTTAAGCAGCAAAGTAACAAAACACTTTTTGTAAATGTAATCATTCCAATTCCTTTGGCTAGATATTTCATTGTGAAGGCAAGGGTTTAGCGTTTTGCCGCTGCCAAATATGGCAAGAAATTAATATATTGATGATTATTGAAGACTATAATCTGAGGTATCAATTTTTTCAAACCCAGTTTCAGTAGGAGTCGTTGTAATGAGCCTCAACTTAAAAGATAACGCCTTAGCACGCGCTTTCCC
>CALHTA010000209.1 GCA_938038645.1 uncultured Thiotrichaceae bacterium | reverse complement strand
CTGACGTCATCCTTCGTTCAAAGACTGCAGCTACATTACGTACTAAGCGTGGAAACGAAGCAATGATCGCTGTTGACTCAGCGGATCTAACAAGTAAGACAATCTTCCGTTATAACTTCAGCTGGAAGAAGTGTTAATTATCAGGATACTGATAACTAACAAATAGTTCGACCCAACCCTTTTTTGGCCACTATCATTTTGATAGTGGCCTTTTTTATGTTCAACATTAAATATCTAAAATGAAGCTTCGGCCTTTCCAACACGTTTAGAGATAACTTCACACTGTAGCGATTGCCTTAAAAAACTAAGCATCAACCAGCTGAGCAATTCCCTTCAAAACATCCTGCGGCTCTTCGGCCACTACAATCGCTCGTAGCTCATCACTTTGCCAAACATAACTGTTGAGCAGCTCATGTTTCGTAAACATTTCTTTTAAGTCAGCTCCATCAGGCATTAGGCAAATCGCAAGGGGACGCTTTCCTGGCTTGTAAAACACCATTTGCAGCACCGGTTTGTTTTCAAAATCTAACCTTTGAACTCGCTTAAAGGCATAACCCAGAGCGGTTAAATCTGGAGGCGATATCGGTAGGGCTGGGTGCTGTTGTCGAAGATCGTTGAGTTTTGCTAAAGCAACACTACGGTCGCTTTTGATCTGTGAAACGGTATCTTCCACATAGAAATTTTGATAAGAAACAATGGCATTAGTCCAGTCTTCAGCAGGATGTGAAGGCTGTAAGTATCTGATACCACCAAAGGTAGCGCCTACTAATAACAACACCGAAGCCGCTGCACTAGACCAATAACGAAAACCCTTTCCTTCAGTCGTTGCAGCAACTGGCTGGCCCGTCGATATTTGGCTCCACTGTGTCACTTGATCTAATAATTCATTGGGAACGGGAGGAATTCCCTGCTCCATAGCCGATTTAAAGGGAAGTTTAGACGCCTCAAAACTTGCAGCCTTAGCCGCTATTTCAGGGTCCGTTGCAATTAATGCCTCTATTTCAGCACTTAGAGGACCGCTTAACTCGCCGTCAACCCATGCCATGATTTGTTCATCGGTTATTTTTCTCATGACAGACGACGCGCTGATAGTGAAACTGAATTCGTTTCAGAGTTTAATACGGACTGGCCAATTTTTTCTCTTGCTCTCGCTAAACGACTCATAATGGTCCCCACGGGTACTTTTAATATTTCTGCGGTTTCCTGATAAGTGAAGCCTTCAACTGCATTTAATAATAAAACAGTTCGCTGTGCTTCTGGCAATTGATTAATCATCCCTTGCACTTCTTGTAATAACATTTGCCGTTCCGGGTTATCCGAGCTGGCAACCTGTTCAATTGGAGTGGCTTCCCCTACTAACTTAAGCCCCGCCCGGACATTATGCCTCACTTCGTCTCGCCATAGATTATGCATTATTTTAAATAGCCAGCTTTTGAGGTTACCTTCATGGAAAGTCGCTTGATATTCCAAAGCACGCAGGCAAGTTTTCTGTGTTAGCTCTTGAGCGGTATCACTACTCTGCGTCAGCCTAAAAGCAAAACGCCATAAAGCCTCCAGATATTCTGGCAGCTGTTTTCCAACAGTATTGTTTAGTGGCATCTAGTAATCTGGGGAAGTGCAGCCTCAATAAACCGAGTTAGTGAGGCCACTACTTTACGCTTACTTGACTGTAATGGTGATTTTTTCTGATAAGACCATCGGGTTAAATGGCACATGTAGATAATTTCAAAGAATCAACTGAAGCGAGTGCTCACCCGGCTCTAGTTCAAGTGTCGTTTCAGTTTGGCCACCACCAAAGTGAAGGGGAGGATTACCCATAACTGTATCAAGCTTAGGTAGCTCCTCCTGATCGACAAGCAGATGATGATGTCCAGTTTTCTCACGATCAACACCCGCAGGGGCGACGCCCATTCCTTTTAAACCAAAAACGACGGTTACTGGGCTTGTCAATTCAGCACCATCAGCAGGAGAGATAATGTATACCGATGCCCCTTCAGGAGCCGGTTTGGACTTAAGAACATCAGCACTGGCAACTTGCATTGCACACGCTATCAATGCAGTAGAAAGCAGTAAGGTATTTATCGTTTTTTTAACATTTACAGGGGTAAGCATGGTTCGTTTCCTCATTGTTTTGCGCAGAAATACTCTGCACTCATTACTTACAACGTTGAGGAAACGAATTTATTCCATTTAATTTGAAATATTTTTTTGATTAGCCGCCGTATTGGTGACTATGATTTGTTTGGCTTGATTGATGACAGTGATTTGAACTTTTGGTCATGCTATTTGCAGCATGGTCATGACAAGACTCACCTTTCATCATTGTGGAGTCCTTCATCATGCTGTCTTTCATCATTTTGTCACCTTTCATGGCATGCTTACCGTCCATCATCTTGCCTTCTTTCATCATGTGACCGTCTTTCATCGCATGCTTAGCATCCATCATCTTTTTATCTTTCATCATATGGCCATCTTTCATGGCGTGCTTGCCATCCAACATCTTTGCGTCTTTCATCATCTGAGCATCTTTCATAGCAGGTGCTTCAGAGCTGATGTTGGATGCACAAGCTGTTAGTGCGACGGATGTGAATAAAATAGCAATTGCGCTTGATAGTTTCATAGTGATTTCCTTTCATTAAAT
>CALHTA010000208.1 GCA_938038645.1 uncultured Thiotrichaceae bacterium | reverse complement strand
TACATCGTGTTCATATTGGCTCTGTTTCTAATTCTTGGCTCTGGCTATGTGCTTTGGCGAAGCTATCAAAAAACCAGTGAAATCAATCAGCTCAGTGCCATTGAAGATGCCTCTCGCTTTGCAGAGTCAGTGGCTTTGTTTAGGACTTTTTATTCTAAAACCATTGTTACCAAAGCAAAGGAAGCTGGGGTCAAGATCACTCATGATTTTGAAAACCAAGCCAATGCACTTCCGTTGCCTGCAACATTTGCTAAAAACTTTGGTGAGTTTCTTCAGACTGAAAAAAACAGCTACCAAGTTCGACTTTTCAGCAATAAACCTTTTCCTTGGAGAACGGAGAATACACTTGATGACTTTGAAAGCTGGGCTTTAAAAGAACTTAGCAATACTTCTAAGTCCTCAGTTTCAAGATTTGAAACAATAGACGGTGTAGCGACACTTCGCTTTGCCCGCGCAGACAAATTGAGTGAAAGCTGTGTTGCCTGCCACAACACTTACCCTGGAACACCGAAAACTGACTGGAAAGTGGGTGATGTTAGAGGTGTTTTCTCAATTTCGCGTCCCCTAGCTGGCTTTGAATCCGCTTCTCAAGAGTCACTTAAGCAATCATTCCTGTTAATGGTAGCGCTCATCTTAGGAATGCTTGTGCTGCTGTTTAACGTTTTACGCAGACTAAAAAATTCTTTAGCCATTTCCAATGAAGCCCTTGAGCAAACCAATCGTTTGGGAGAGCTAAAATCGGAATTTCTAGCTAATATGAGCCATGAGATTAGAACCCCTATGAATGGGGTGATTGGTATGACTGAGATGCTCCTGGAGTCAAAGCTTTCTAATGACCAAAGGAATCTAACTAAAACCGTACATCAAAGTGCTGAATCTCTTTTAGTTATTATAAATGATATTCTGGACTTCTCTAAAATCGAAGCAGGCAAACTAACAATATCGGAACAAAACTTTCAATTGATTCCGACTCTTGAAGCCGTTATGGATTTATTAGCCGATGACGCTGAGAAGAAACAACTTAATCTAGCTTTGTTTGTTGCCAAAGATGTTCCCCACACTCTAGCAACAGACTCAGGCCGCTTGCGACAAATATTAATTAATCTATTGGGCAATGCGCTCAAGTTCACTGATCAAGGTTATGTCATCCTTGATGTAACCATGGTGGAAAACAACTGCATCCGCTTTGAGGTAAGAGATAGTGGCTGTGGCATTGCTGAAGATGCACAAAAGAACCTATTCGATGCCTTTTCTCAAATTGACGGCACAAACACTAGAGCCCATGGTGGAACAGGCCTAGGTCTAGCCATTGCTTATCAATTAGTTTCTCTACTAGGTGGCACCCTAAAACTTAACAGTAAGGTTAATAAAGGGTCTGCTTTTTACTTCGAGATTCCAAATACTGAAACGTCCATATCCGAGTCATATATTGACGCTAAAGGCCTCTCCATACTGCTTTACAGCACTGATACTTCGTTAAATCGCCTCTATGAAGAACAGTTACATTCTTGGGGCATGAAGCCTCAAGTTGTCACCACACTCAATCAGTACTTTAGCCAGCTTGAGACTAGCAAATACAATTTAATTGCGATGGATGCAGACAATCTTTATTTTGATCCCGAGCACTCGATGGGCGCACTCAATATGGTTCGCTCTATCAGAAAGACTACAGAGGCCCCGATTATTCTTTATGGCCGCTCTAGAAACCTCATGAGCTTGGAGGCCATTGATCTTGGAGATGGGGTTTCACTATTACAAAAGCCGATTAAGCACACTCAAATACAATTACTAATCAATAAAGCAAATGCGCTTGCTGAAGCGGGTATTCCTACCAAAAAACTACAGGCAAAAACCCCAGTTGTACCGGTTGATCCAAAGGTAAATGATGAAGAAGAGAAACATCCCAATAACGAATTTAGATTGCTGTTGGCTGAAGACAATGCGGTGAACCAACTGGTTGCCACCACCATGCTAAAAAAGCTGGGCTATACTGTCGACATAGTGAATAACGGACAAGAAGCAGTGACCGCGATTCAGGAAGTACGCTACGATTTAGTCTTGATGGACTGTCAAATGCCAGTGCTAGACGGCTATATGGCCACCCAAGCAATCAGAAAATCCGCTCAACCAGAGTCGGGACGAGACATCCCAATTGTTGCCTTGACAGCCCACGCGATGATGAATAATGACCAGAAATGCTTTGATTCTGGGATGGATGGCTACCTTACAAAACCAATTAGACTCAGTGAACTAGAAGGTGCACTCAAGAAGTGGCAGCCTAAAATGCTTGAAAGACGACAGGCGCTTGCCAAGCAAGTGCCCTAGTCGTCGGTTAAAATGTATACCTAACTTGACGCCTTAGAAAAGGTCAATAACCTCGGCTAGGTCTGATTTCCCAGCAAGAATTTCGTCTGGGGTAAGCCCAGATAACTCATGCGGGAACACCAACCACTCATCGGTTTCATTAACAAAATAATCCGGCGTCATACTGACTGATTTGTTTGAAGGTTTATACCAAGGACAGGCAATACGAATATCACGCGGCATATTAAGGCGGGATAGCTTTGACACTTCTTTGATAAGCGCATCGATACTACGACCTGAATCAAAAACATCGTCGACAATTAATAAACTGTCATCTGCGTTGGCATTCTCAATAAGATAATGCAGGCCATGCACCCGAATTTCTTTGCTTTGCTGGTTAATCCCGTAGTAGGAAGAAGTACGAACTGCAATGTGATCGGTTGGAACTTGTTTGTAGTCAAAATATTCTTGCACGGCAATACCAATTGGCGCACCGCCTCGCCAAATACCTACAATAAACTCAGGACGAAAACCATCTTCATAAACCATCGAAGCTAGTCTAAAAGAGTCTTTCAGCAAGTCAGCTGCCGTAATAAATGTTTTTTCCATGAAATGAAGCCCTGAGTCAATCTTATAATGTGTTGCGCATTATTCCATAACTCAGGGCTTGGCTAAAGCTATTGGTTTAAGGTGACACCTCAAACATTTGATCTGTTAGGCTTTAGGCTTAAAGATCAATGACAGACCATTAAGGCAATGGCGTTTGCCTGTTGGTTGTGGGCCATCATCGAACACGTGCCCAAAATGTCCACCACATCGTCTGCAATGTACTTCGGTTCTCACTGAAAAAATGAGTCGACGATCTTCACGCGTTCGAATTGCGTCGGGCAATGACTCGTAAAAGCTCGGCCATCCTGTACCACTCTCATATTTCGCTTCCGAGGAATAAACAGGTAAATCACAGCCCGCACAATGGAAAATACCTTCACGCTTCTCGTTATTTAGCTCACTGCTGCCTGGGCGCTCTGTATCTTCTTTTCTCAAAATAGCAAATCGAGCATTGCCCAACTGGGCTTTCCATTCTGCTTCTGTCTTCACTATTTCGAACACTTCATTACCCTCTGTTGCATGAACGACACTATTAGTGAGCAATCCAGCACCGGCGCCAAAAGCGGCCATACCTAAGCTGTTTCGAAGAAATGCGCGTCGCGTTAGAATGTTTTGGTTCTTCATCAGTTTACTCCTGATTATTACTGTAGTGTTTGTTCTAATTTTTTATACGTTAGCTACTTACGATTAGATTTAAACAATCCGATATAAAGTGCAAATAACCTTAACTAACCACAACTTTTAAAACTATCCAAAGTACAGTTGATCCTCCAAAGTCCTCCCATTCACCAGCTGTCGATAGGCCCAGCCGTGCGCGGAAATCTGCTTCATGACCTGCTGATCAATCTGAGGATAGTTAATTGAATCGTACTCTATTAAGAACCTATTGGGGGCGCTAAAGTTCACCTCTTGAACACCCGTTATTTTTGTGAGAACAGAATTGATCTGTTCTGTTGAAACCGCTAATTCGGTCATAACCAGCGTCAAATAACCACTACTCTTTGTCTGATCAATACTGACAACACCTTTTAAACGGCCTTTTTCAAGATGCACCACGCTACTGCAAACCTTTTCCAACTCATCTAGATTGTGAGAACTAATAATAAAGGTAGCATCTGAAGAAGCGTCGCTGATCAAATTCCTCATCACTTTCACATTCGGTGGATCAAGACCCGCAGTGGGCTCATCAAGTAAAATCAATTCGGCCTTCCCTAGAAGGGTTTGAGCAAACAAAACTCGCTTACGCATACCATGGCTTAAAGCCTCTGGTTTCATATTATACGTATCAGGTAGTCCGACTCTCTCCAGTACACGCATTGCTTCGGCCTTCGATTGCCTGCTTGAATAGCCCTGAAGCTTCGCGAACAAAATCAGTTGATGCCCAATGCTGAATCGAGGGTCTAACTGCGCATCTTGTGGCAGAGCAGCCAAGCGATTATGCAACGCTGTACTGCCAGGTTTAGCACCTAAAACCTCCACCTCTCCTGCTGAAGGTCGCAGGAAACCACACAAGAGGCTAAATAAGGTGGTCTTCCCTGCCCCATTTGGACCAATTAAGGCAATGGGTGCGCCCACCTCAAGAGTCAGGTCGACGCCATCTAAAGCGCGGCTACTACCATAACGTTTAACCAGACCTTGGCAGCTCAGTAATTTCACCAGTCACTCCTTTGCATCATGAATCGCCCTAAAC
>CALHTA010000207.1 GCA_938038645.1 uncultured Thiotrichaceae bacterium | reverse complement strand
CGCCTTGTCTTGCATTAATTCATACAATAAAAAGCAGCTATCTACGTCTACCCCTAATGGACCCGGTGCATCACAGCTGTGGGAAAGTGGGTAGACTCCCTTAAGCGAAAGAATGCCGCGACTCGGTTTCATACCGACAATGCCATTAAACGCAGCGGGTATACGACAAGATCCGGTAGTGTCTGATCCTAAAGTACCGGGCACAATGCCTTTTGCCACACTCACCGCACTGCCTGATGATGAACCGCCGGGTAATCGCTTATTTGATTCATCCCAGACAGAATATAGAGGAGGGAAGTGAGGATTAAGACCCATGCCGCTAAAGGCAAATTCACTCATATTAGTGCGGCCTAGAAATAGGATGCCAGCGTTGCGAAGTGGCGCAACAACTTCTGCATCTGCAGTAGCCGGTGTTGCTCTATTGGCTAAAACTTTTGAAGCGGCAGTAGTTCGTTGGCCGCGAACATCAAACAAATCTTTCAAGGTGATTGGAACACCAGCAAGCGGCGGTAGATTGCCTAAAGGCCTTTGCTGATCAATTTCGATAGCATTTTCTAGCAAAGCCTGCTCATCAATGGATACAAAAACACCGCTGCTTTGTTTAGCAATTTGCAAACGATCTTTAATGAGCTGCTCACAGCTAATATCCTTATTCATCAGCTGAGTTGCTAGGGCGCGAATATTGACTGACGAAGGCATGAGCTGTCACCGTAAATAAAAGAAATAATGAGTTTACACAAAGGCCTTATCTGCAAAAAGGAAAATAAAAACCAAATCTATGTCAACCAATCTCTTGAACTTGCGTTTACTAGGTTAATCAGCGGGAAACTCTGGTTACTCCCCTTAGTTGATTTAAGTCCTAGTTAGATCAACTCATTATCCGGCAATCGTGCTTTTAGAATAAAGCATGATTGCCGGGCTTTTATTACCCTCTCAGTTATTTCCCTAAAGCACGTCCAACTCGCCTCGGGTCAGCACCACCTTGCAACCCATCCGAACTAATAGTTATTCCGTGAAGCCCTGAGTTTAAATCACGAACGTTAACCTTATGACCTAACGCTTCAAGGTCTCCTTTAATTCCAGCTATATCTGTATCTTTTTCAAGATCCGTTGCGCCATTACGGTTAACATAGTGAGGCATGCTGATGGCTTCTTGAATATCCATATCCCACTCCATGACGCCAAGCATAGTTTTCGCAACATAGTTGATAATACGACTACCGCCAGGCGATCCAATAACCATTGTTAAGTTGTCATCTTTATCAAATACCATGAAGGGAGACATGGAACTGCGTGGGCGTTTTCCAGGTTGAACTCGATTGGCAATAAGCTCACCTTTTCTCTCTTCGCTAAATGAGAAGTCTGTTAGCTGATTGTTTAATAAGAAACCACGTACCATAACGGTCGAACCAAATGCCATTTCAATACTTGATGTCATTGAAAAACCATTGCCTTCTTTGTCAACAATACTAAAGTGTGTGGTGCTGGGTTGTTCCGGTGACTTAGACTCAAGCCAGTTTTTATCTGCGTTTGGCGGTGTGCCGGCTGCTGCTTTACCCATGTCTTTATCAGTAATGAGTTTTGAACGTTCCGCAAGATAATCGCCGTTAATTAACCCTTCAACTGGGACATTAACAAAATCAGCATCGGCCATATATTTTGCCCTGTCGGCATAAGCCAATTTACCTGCTTGAGCAAACAAATGAACAGCTTCAGGTGACATTGGTTTTAAATTTTGAAGGTCTTTTCCTTCCAATAGTTTAAGGATTTGGATAACGGTCATGCCGCCCGAGGTTGGAGGGCCCATTCCGCACACTTTAAAGGCTTTATAAGGTGCGCAAACAGGTGGTCGCTCAACCGCCTCGTAACTAATCATATCTTCAGCAGTGAGTAGCCCAGGGTTATCTGCTGCGGTCATTCGGACTGCGCCGACAATATCCAACGCGATCTGCCCTTTATAAAAACCCTTAGCACCCAGTAGCGCGATTCGGCGCAAGGTCATAGCGAATTCAGGGTTCTTCTTCATTACCCCTGCTTGAAGTGGCTTGCCGCCAGGAAAGAAGTATTTCCAAGTATCTTCATAGCGCCCTAAGGCAGGATTGGTTCTTTTAGCGATAGAAGCAGCGAGCTTTGGAGAAACTTCAAAACCTTCCTCACTGAGTTTAATGGCATCTTCAAATAACTCTGCCCAAGGTAATTTGCCGTGTTTCTTATGGACTTTTTCCATCATTGCAACAACGCCAGGCACACCAACTGCTCGACCACCAGCCAGCGCTTCCCACCAGCTCATGTTCTTACCATTTTCTTGAAACAGTTTACCGTCGGCGAGCATCGGTGCCTTTTCTCGCCCGTCAAAGCTAGAAAGTACTTTTTCTTGATTATCCCAATACAGCGAGAATGCACCTCCACCGATTCCGCTTGACTCAGGTTCAACTAAATTCAGCACCATTTGAACGGCAATCGCGGCGTCGATTGCGCTACCGCCTTTAGCGATGATTCGCATACCCGCTTCACTGGCATAAGGGTTAGCGGATGAAACCATGTATTCACTGGCTTTAACCAGATTCTGTTCGATTCGCCCATTGCCAAACTCAGGGTAGCGAGATTCCTTGGCAATCACAGTATTACTTATTAAGACGAGACTAACGGCGGCTGTGAGTAATTTAATGGTTTTATTCATAGTGACTCTCCTTGTTGGTGATAGAAGTTTGAATTAACAATGATGTACCTGATTATTCGCAATAAGAGAAAAGTTTTGTAAATACTAACAAGATATTGGATGCTAAAAATAGCTATTTTCTGATTATAAATTTACCTTATTTTCTAATCTAATATGATTTTTTTGTAAAAGGTTATTATGAGAGCGATTACATTAAAAAAAGCCAAGGAAATCGTTTGAAAAATGAATCAGTAGTTACTAATATACCCATAATTTCCACATAAAATGTAGGTATTTTAATGTCTTTTTTGAGGCCCACCTTGAAAGATGTGGCTAAGTTAAGCGGAGTGAGTGAAATCTCTGTTTCACGCGTCATGCGAAACGCGCCAAACATATCCTCGAGACTCCGTGAAAAAGTTGAAGCGGCTGCACTTGAGCTTCACTATACCCCAAATAAAGTCGCTGGTGCTTTAGCCTCTAATACTACTGATCTTGTTGGCGTTGTGATACCGACTTTAAAAGATAGAGAAAATGTACAGATTTTATCGGGGATTGAATCAATATTAGGACAGTCACAATACCGTATGATGCTGGGTATTAGTGATTTTTCTAGCAAGCGAGAAATTAAAATCGTTCGTGACTTATTATCATGGAGTCCTTCTGGAATCATCATGTTAGGTAATGGGCATGCGGCTGATACTTACCAATTAGTAGATAGGTCGCTGTCACCGCTGGTTGAAATACTCAATCAAGAAAAAAGCACTGCTGGCTTTAGATTAGATTTTTCTTACCGAGACGCTGTAGATGAATTAGTTGCTCACTGGGGAAGCCAAGGACACACGAAAGTAGCCTATATAGAGTCAGCAGATGAGCCTATATCGAATGGCTTAAAGCGTTATCTAAAAGAAAAACTGGCTTCTATTGGGGCTAGACTTGTTCATGAAATTAATAGCGACAAGATTTCTTCGGTCGCTTTAGGTGTCGAGTGCTGTGTCGAGGTTTTACAAAAAAGCTCCGATATCGATGTAATTTTCTTAGCAGGCAAGCATTTTGCTGAGGATACTTCTTTTTATGATTCAGCAAATGTCACTTCAAAAGTTGCATTAGCCAGCATTGGAAACATAGCGAGTCTTGGTGAAAACCCATTATCTATTGATTTAATTAGCTTTCCTTTTGAGAGAATTGGCGTAGATGCCGCCAAACTTTTACTCGCTGAACCGAAGAAAGATGAGCTCATGAAACAGCAACGAATTAAGCTTCCAGCAACATTCTACCAAAGCTCAAAATAGCCCCATGTAAGAATGCATGAACCGAATGAGCCTTTTTCACTACTAACATATTTGGAAGTATCGTGGTGAAAAAAGGAGCATTTGAAGAATGTCTGATCAGGATGATTTTGACCAAACCTTAACCCCTTCTCAAGAATACTCTATTGCATTTGTTGTGATACTGCTGTTTGGGGCGATGTATTGGTTTTTTATGCAGGGAATTCAGCCCGCTGCCTCTACGATTTTTCAGTCGAATGAGGTGCCTCAAAGTAGCCACCTCTTAAGTAGCAGCAATCTCGCTGACAACGTCGGTGAGACTCTCGAAAAAAATCAACCTGCTGTAGACAATGACGCTGCTGTAGCTGAGGTGGACGCTGAAGCTAATTCAGACAATGATACTGCACAAGATAGCAGTGAAAAGAATAACATTGAATCAGCATCGGCTGAAAATAACTCCCCGTTATCAGAAGACCCTTCGAGTGAAAAGAGTGTTCAGTCACAAGAGTCCACAATTAGTGATGGCGACAAACTAAAAAAGGAAGCCGCTGCATTAGCTGCTGCTACTTCTGCGCAGCAGCTTGCAGATGAAGCTCGGTTTAACGCTAAGCAGCTTGAACTCAAACAAGGTGTGGCAGAACTTGCAATTCCACCAAAGCCTATCGATGCAGATTCAGTGAAACAGCCTAAAACGGCAGCTTCGAACACGTTGACCCAGCAAAAAGAACCAAAACCTGGCACTACAGCCAAAAAGGCCGTCACAAAAGCATTTGTGATGTCAGATGAGTTAGCGCGCGTTAACTTTAATCTGCCTGATGGACGAACGATTCAGATCCCTGAGCAAGGCTTTGAAAGTCAGTTTAAGCAATCAATATTGCAAGATGATGCAAGGCAGACATTAGTCCTCGACCGTGTTTCTTTCTTGCCTGGATCAGATTTATTAAACCCAGAGTCATCAAACCAAATACTTGGCGTTGCTGGAATTCTCAACACCTACAAAGATATTAAGATAAAACTGCGTGGGCATACGGATAGTACCGGGCCATCTGAAGACAACTTAACGCTCTCATTCAAAAGAAGCCTAAATCTAAAAAAGCAGCTTGTAGGTTTGGGGATTAATACTCAAAGAATTCAGGTGGAAGGCTTAGGGGCTTCAGAGCCGATATCGGATAACAGTTCAGAAAAAGGGCGAAATAAGAATCGCCGTATCGATCTAACAATCATTAGGTAAAATTTTGTAAAAGGAAGTGAGTCATGGAAAGTATCACAGGTATG
>CALHTA010000206.1 GCA_938038645.1 uncultured Thiotrichaceae bacterium | reverse complement strand
GGGTGAGCGTCAGATTATGGTTGATTGCGACGTCATTCAAGCGGACGGCGGAACGCGAACTGCTTCAATCACCGGTGCTTATGTTGCCATGTATGACGCGATGCAAAAGCTGATGAAGAAACGTAATTTAAAGCGTGATCCTATTCACGGCCAGCTTGCTTCTGTTTCAGTTGGTATCTATAAAGGTGCTGCAGTGTTGGATCTGGACTACCCAGAAGACTCAAACGCTGAGACTGATATGAATGTGGTTATGAACAGCGGCGGTCATTTCATCGAAGTTCAGGGCACTGCGGAAGGTCACGCTTTCACTCGTGCTGAAATGAATGACATGCTTAGTCTTGCAGAAAAAGGCATCAATGAAATCATGATTGCGCAACGCGAAGTTTTGGGCCTGAATTAAACAGCTGTTTGGAATAAAACCATGAAAGTAGTGCTCGCTAGTAGTAATGCCGGAAAAGTTAAAGAGTTTATGCAACTGCTTTCTGGCGTAGGTATGGATGTTCGTCCTCAGTCAGAGTTTGATGTGCCAGATGCCGATGAGACGGGGTTAACCTTCGTTGAAAACGCGATATTGAAAGCGCGCAATGCTGCTAAATTAACAGGCTTACCAGCGATTGCGGATGACTCAGGCATTGAGGTAGATGCGTTACAGGGCCAACCTGGTATTTATTCTGCAAGATACGCGGGTATGGGTGCGGGAGCAGCGGCTTGTAATGAGAAGCTGCTTCATGCACTTAAAGATGTACCCGAAGCGAAACGTACCGCACGGTTTCGTTGTTGCATCGTTATGTTGCAGCATGCAGCAGACCCTTCACCAATTATTGCTGAGGGTCGCTGGGAAGGACGCATTCTAGATCAGCTGACAGGTACCGAAGGTTTCGGTTATGATCCTTTATTCTATGTACCGACTCATAACATGAGTGCTGCGCAAATGGATTCTGCTGAAAAAAACCTTATCAGCCATCGAGCGCAAGCGCTGCAAGGACTATTGGAACGCTTAAAATGAAACGATCGCCTGTAATGACAGCTTGGTTAGGATTTCGCTCAGCGTTGTTAGTGGTTGGTTTTGCCATCATAACTGCCGTGATGGGGGTATTTGCACCGCTACTGGGCTTAGCACCTTACCCTTGGCGTGTTAAATACATTAAAACATGGGCCTATTTAAGCATTCAGTGGGCACACCTGTCCTGCGGCATTAAAGGCAATATGCGAGGTTATGAAAACCTTGATCTGTCTAAAGCGGGCATTATCCAACCTAACCATCAATCCACTTGGGAAACCGTCTTCCTACTCTTAAAAATGCCAGCCATGTCATTTGTGATTAAAAAAGAGTTACTGAATATTCCATTTTTCGGGTGGGGTATGGCGCAATCAAGACCGATTGCAATTGACCGAAGCGCCGGCAGCACCGCGGTTGAGCAGATCAATGCAAACGGGAAAGAAAGACTGGATGAAGGTAACTGGGTGTGTATCTTCCCGGAAGGTACTCGAGTGCCAGTTGGCAAAAAATACCGCTTTAAATCGGGTGGGGCTTTGTTAGCGATACACAGTGGCTATGACATTTACCCCATTGCGCACAATGCGGGCGAGTGTTGGCCTAAGAAAGGCTTCATCAAAACACCCGGTACCATTACGTTAAGTATTGGACCAAAAATTGAGGTGGCTGGTAAACAAGCCTCAGAAGTTATAAAAGAAGTCGAGGCTTGGATTACGCAGGAACGCGCTGCGCTGCCTCCGATACGTTAATAATGACGTAAATAAGATAACAATAATTGAATTTGAGGAACTTATGAAACCAGAAGATATTCGCTGTCAAAATGATCGTCAAATGTTCGATACCTTACTCAAGCATCGCGATGTGATTAAGGTTAATGAGATGATTGCCCGTCAGGAAGAAAAAGGCCCAACTGGCCTGCGTCGACATCTTCTGGCTACCTCAGTTAGCTTAAGCAAAACCATGGCGCCTCAAGTTCATAAAATGGCAGATGAGTGTATTGAAACGCTAGGCATGGACATTCCACTTGAGCTTTATGTTTTCCCAAGCCCGCAGTTCAATGCAATGTGCTTCAAGCCTGAAGAAGGGCGCTTACACGTCATGTTTTCCTCAAGCCTGCTTGAAGGCTTTAAAGACGATGAACTGAAATTCGTAATCGGCCATGAATTAGGCCACCACGTATACAGACACCACGACATTCCCATCGGTTACCTGCTCAAAGGCCAGCAGCCTGCCAGTCGCCGACTCGCTTTAGAGCTGTTTGCTTGGTCACGTTACGCTGAAATCTCTGCCGATAGAGCGGGTGCTCACTGCGCACAAAACCTGGAAGCCGTTGCGCGCGCCTTATTCAAACTAGCTTCTGGTTTAACGAGTGATTTTGTACAGTTCAATTTGCAAGAATTCCTAAAGCAAGTTAGCGAAATGCAGCTGTTTGATGACGAACCGGGTAAAGGCGCACCTAAGCAAGATTGGTTCTCAACTCATCCATTTAGCCCGATGCGTGTTAAAGCGCTTGAGCTGTACGATCAGTCTGTACTGGCTAACGGTAAGACCAGCAAAGATGACCTTGAAGTGGC
>CALHTA010000205.1 GCA_938038645.1 uncultured Thiotrichaceae bacterium | reverse complement strand
TTCAACAATGATCTCTTCAACCTTAATCTCTTCCAGCACTTTGGCGCCGTTCATGCGCGCGCCTTTAGCTAGAGCCATCGTCGTATCAACAGGATTAGTCTGACCGTCACCGCTAATGTACATCGCACCCAAGACGCCCTGTGTGTCGATGCCTGGATAGAGTTCGTGAACTCGCTCCATACTGACCATTTCAGAGTCAACACCAAACACTCGGGTCAATGAAGCTGTACGCTTCAACTCTTCCAAACGCTCTTCAGTTCGAGCCAAAGACAAACTACCGGTTCGGCGATATCCCGTGGCTTGACCCGTCTCTTCTTCTAGTGAGGCATACAACTCATGGCTGTACTTTGCTAGATTAGTTAGCGTGGGTGTTGGCCACAGCATGGTTACCAAACCTGCCGCGTGCCAAGTCGTTCCACACGTTAGCTGTTTACGTTCCAATACCACAACGTCGGTTATTCCACGCTTTGCTAGGTGATAGGCAATCGAACAACCTGCTATACCACCACCAATAATAACGACGGACGCACGTTCCGGCAGTCTTGATTCACTCATTTCTAATTCCTTATAAAAGCTTCAGATTAAGCCCGTAGCTTCTCGTTCTTTGCATCGTATACTGCATCCATTTCAGCATGCGCTTTGCGCTCACCCAATGAAGTTAGTACCGTAAACTCATCACCCTGCGCGATCGTCATGTCCTTATCAAGATATGCAAACGCTAAGCTGTAACCCACACGGTGCCCAAAAGCACCACCCGTGGTTAAGCCCACAAGCTTGTCACCTTGGTACACCGCTTCGTTACCAAATACTTCACATTCGACATCATCATCAAACGCAAGATAAGCCAATTTCATGCTCTTGCCGTTAGCTTGACGTTCACGGATGTTTTCCGCACCAACAAAGTCGCGTGTAGTATCTAGGAAGCGATCCATATCTGCTTCGTAAGCACTCATTTCTTCAGTAAATTCATGACCATAGGCGCGGTAAGCTTTTTCCATACGCATCGAATTCATGGCATGGCCACCGAAGTGCGCAAGGTCAATGTCATTTTCTTTACTGACACGAACAATAGACTCATAAATCGACATCAGCTGGTAAACCGGCATGTGTAACTCATAACCCAACTCACCGACATAAGACACGCGTATTGCGCGAACCGTGGCACTATCTAGTTGAACCGCTTGAGCCGTTAGCCATGGGAATGCCTTGTGCGATAAATCATCTTCCGTCATGTGCTCAAGGATTTCGCGTGAGCGAGGCCCTGTGATCAATAACGCACCGATGTCTTCTGTAACATTCTTAATCTCTACTTCAAAACCGTCAGCGTGGCCTTGCATGTAATGCAAATCTTTGTGCTCTGAACCGATTGCACTAATGAGGTAGAAATGCTCTGAACTGATGCGTGTGATTGAGAATTCACACATGATTCCGCCGTTCTCACCGTGAAATAGTGTCAAACTTAAACGACCGTCTTTGGCCGGCAGCTTGTTACAAGATAGATGATCCAAGAACGCCGTAGCATCTTTACCCGTGACTTCATACTTTGCTGCACCAGAGATATCACAAACACCCGCTGACTCCATCGTGCGTTTGCACTCTAAAGCAACAGCGTCATGACTTTCGTTACGTGCCCAGCTCATCGTTTCTGTCGGCACCTCTGCAGTCTTAAACCAAAGCGGCTTTTCATAACCTTGCACTAAGCCGTGTACTGCCCCTTTATCCGCAAGCACAGCATAAAGTGGGCTTGTACGACGCGGACGTCCATGTGGTCGGTTCTCGTTAGCGCCCGGAGCTACATACATTGTCTCGTAAGATTCAATCGCTTTAGTGATGCAGTAATTCTTATCTGCCCAAGGGCCAAAACGACGGCTATCAAGTGGCGCCATATTAATTTCAGTTTGGCCGTACACCATCCACTGTGCCATGTACTTACCGATACCACCACCTTGCGCAATACCGATACTCGCACCGTGCAAGTTCCAGAAATTCTTCAAGCCAGCCTGTGGGCCAACCAACATATTGTCATCTGGTGTATGCGTAATAGGGCCATTGATAACCGTCTTAACACCCACATCCGCGAAGATGGGCATCACGTCAGTACAACGCTCTAAGAACGGCATTAGACGTTCCAAGTCACCGGCAAATAGCTCACGGTCAAAGCTCCAGTCCATTCCATCAAGAGCCCATGGCTTAGAGCCAAATGTCTCATAAGGGCCAATCAACAATCCTTTACCTTCCTGACGAATATAGCTGTCAGTGTATGAATCACGGCAAACCGGTAATTCAAAATCTAACTTAGCCAATTCAGGATGGTCATCGGTAATTAAATATTGATGTTCCAAATTGACCAATGGTACGTGCACACCAGCCATTGCACCCACTTCAGGCGCAAAACAACCGCCTGCATTAACCACGTGCTCAGCAGTGATTGTTCCTTTATCGGTGACCACTTCCCACTCACCTGATGGCAACTGATTTATGCCCGTGACTTGAGTGAATCGATTGATTTCTGCTCCCGCTGCTTTCGCCAGCTGTGCCAACGGCATAACCACGGAAGTTGGATCAACGTGACCATCATTGGGCGTACTGACTATTACTCGAGCATTGTCGAAGTTCATGAACGGGTTCATTTCTTGAGCTTCGGCTTTAGTAATAAAGTTAAATTCACAGCCGATGTTCTTCGCACGACTTTCAAGATTACGGAACCAATCTTCTTCTAACTTCGTAAAACCAATACGTAAACTACCGGTTTTATGAAAGCTAGATGGCAATCCTGTCTTTTCTGGCAACTCTTCGTTATAGAGCCGGATCGACTCTTCATGCAATTTGGCAATCGTCATGTTGCCAATGAAGTTTGAACACAAGCCTGCTGCGTGCCAAGTTGAACCACTGGTTAGCTCGCCTTTTTCGATTAGGGCAATGTCTGTCCAGCCTTCTTTGGTAAGGCTGTACATTAGATTGACGCCTAATGACCCTCCGCCAATGATGACGACTCGAGCGTGACTTTTCATACGTTCTCCTTGCTAACCGCTTCACGCGGTAAAAATATTGGGAATTTCTCACGAATCGCAGCGTCTAATTCCGCACTGATATGACTCGGGAAATGATCTTTTAGAATTTCTTTTTTGCGCTTAATGGCTTTTTCAAGCAGCACAGGCTTACCGTTTTCTTCCCACTCATTCGGGCTGTAACGGTCAGAATAATCTGGGTAGAGGTATTCGCTTTGCATCACGTTCATGGTCTGATCAGTCCCTAAATAATGACCTGGGCCATTCATGCAAACGTCTTTGATTACTTCAAAACCGAGTGAATCTTCGTTGACCTCCATGCCTTTGATGACGCGCATTGCGGAACCAAGAATATCATTATCAATAATCAAACTTTCAGGGCAAGCGCTCAATAAACTAGCATACATTCCCGCTGATTCGTAGACGATGTTTGCGCCTGCTAGCCCTGCAACAAGTGCATTACTGCTTCGCTCTGCACCCGCCTGTAGGTCTGGGAACTTAGAATCTGACATCCCACAAGCGGTGCTTGATGGAAGGTCAAAGGCTTGCCCAACCTGCATACAAGCCGCTGACAACAAACCCTGCTCTGGCGAACCACCACTCATTGCACCGGTACGTAAGTCAGAAACAAACGGCCAAGTACCAATAATGGCAGGAGCACCTTCTTTAATTGCGTTGACGTATACCAAACCACCTAAGCACTCCGCCCAAGCTTGAGAAACTGCACCGGGTAATCTTGCTGGGGCCGTTGCACCGGCTTGACCTGCTGACAATAACAATACCGGCATGCCACCTTCAACCGCTATGCGTAAACAGTCCAATGCCTCCTCGGTGAACTTCATGGGTGGAACTAC
>CALHTA010000204.1 GCA_938038645.1 uncultured Thiotrichaceae bacterium | reverse complement strand
ACGGTCAATCCATAGGCTTGGTACAGAGGCAAGCTTGCCATCACTACATCATTGCCTTCGGCATTAAGCACTTCTGCAACCTGTTTTAAGTTGATTAGGATATTTTGGTGGCTAAGAACGACCCCCTGCGAATCTCCCTTATTGTCATTAGTGAACAATATCGCGGCGGCTAATTGCCCATCGTGATTTTTGCTGTATAGCGCTTTAAGTAATTTCGCCGGTAAGAATTTAACCAATGCCCATGTAACGACTTTAGATAATTGCTTAGTCTTTGAAAGCATCTCATCAACATCAACAATTTCAAGATGCGCTAGGACGTCAGAGACATCCACACCACTACCTTTCAACTTATTTAGAAACTCAGCCGAGGTATAAATCGTTTTAATTTCCGACTGCTCAATGGTTTCTGCAAGAGTTTGTGTTTTGCTTGAGTAATTTAGGTTGACTAGTGTTTTACCACTTAATAAGCCAGCCATATTTATTAATGTAGCTCTACGACTTGATGGCAGCAAGATACCGATGTTTTGCTCGTCACTTATCACGCTGACCTGCCGTGATAGTATAATTGATTGGTACAGGGCATCCGTTGCTGACAAAGGTCTTACTGACGTGTCAGCAATAGCCAGCTCAGAGCCGACTCTTTTTGCACTATCTATCCATGCATCAGCTAAGCTAGGCAGCGACTGCTTATAGCCCTCCCATGAATTTATTGAGAGGTCGAAAATACGTCGTTTCAACAGTTCTGTTTCAGTGCTAATCGGTAAGGTCTGACCAAAACTCACCATCAACTGCCTGCGTTGGCTGTTTCTAGTCGACGATTTCAGCTTAGCAGACGAGCGTGAAAATTGGCTTCCCCACAGTCCTCTCAGATAAAAGGGCACAATCACGACATCATCGTTTGCTAAATTTGCTGCCTTTCGATAGCCATGCTTGAAAACACTGAGATGTCCGTTTCGGCTAATCGTTCCTTCTGGGAACAAGCAAACGACGGCACCTTCATTCAATAGCTCTGCTACCTTTTCAAGTGCCTTGGTACTGCTTGGCCCCGCTTCAATGGGTATTGATCCGAATAATTTGAAAAACCAACTCAGGTACCAGCGCTCATAAATACTTTTCAGCATTACAAAACGCACGCGACGCGGTGATGCTAACTGAACAATTGCCCAATCAATCCAACTGATATGGTTACCAAGTAACAGCACACCTCCAGTGGCGGGAATATTCTTCATGCCCTCTACGTTAACTTTATATTTGAGGTTCATCAAATACGATAAGATAAATTTAACTAAGCTTTGCGGGAGATGATAGACAGTATAAGCAAAGCCTGAAACTGCAACAAAGGCGATGAGTAGTAACAAGTTCGCACTGCTAATTCCTGCGACCGCAAACGCAACTGCCACGACGAGGAAGAACAACATTCCAATGTTTTGAATGAAATTATTCGCTGCCAAAACTCGGCCTAAGCTATTTTCACCTGCATGATATTGAATCAATGCATTCAGCGGGACAATGAACATCCCTCCCATCACACCGATGAAAAGAAAGTCTAAGCCCATCAATAAGTGATTATTCAGTGTCGGTAGCACAAATAACCCTATGGCAACGCCTGCAGCACCCACCGGCACTAATCCTGTCTCTATGTAATTCTTTGAAGATCTAGCTGCAATGAAGGAGCCAAGGGCAATACCTATTCCAGATGCACCTAAAATTGCTTGGATAATGATGGTATTGGTTTCACCAGTTTGGCTTTTTACAAACGCAGGAAATGCAGCGAGCAAAACTTGTGCAATCGACCAGAACACCATTAGGCCGATAATAGAAAGTAGAATCGTTTTGTTTCCAAAAACAGGTTTAAGGTTGTTTAGAGCAAGCTTTCCTGTTCGGTAAGCTTTCCAATCAAACTGATGATCCTCATTTTGCTTTTCAAGCTGGGGGATGCGATACATCATAATCAATTCGATTACACTACTGGCAATAAGAATGAAACCGACAGGAACTAGTGTCGCCAGTATCTCACTTTTATCAGCCCCCTCTTGTGGATACCACATTTCAAATAAGACAGAGAAAATCACCGTACCGGCTAAGATACCTATAATGGATATCGCCTGTACTAAGCCATTGGCCTCTGCTAAATGCTGTTTGCCAAATAATGATTTGATGTAACCGTATTTTGCGGGTGAATAGATGGCAGACTGAACCGCCAATAGAAAGGTCATTGCAAAAGCGACCCAAAACCAACCTGATGCATAGGAAATCGTGATGCCAATCGTCAGGAAAACCGCGAACCATGCCGCAAGTCTCATGACTGAACTTTTAGGGTATTTATCAGCAACGAAGCCAGCCGTGCTGAACATAAGAATAAAGGGTAAAAGAATCAGGCCATTAACAATGGCGGTAAGGAAAACCTGCTCACTGCCATCGTAGACTTTAAAGATAGTATTTTGGATTACAATTTTATGCCCAAGATCTACCAAAGTATTAAGAAACACTGCGATTAAAAATGGCAGCGCGCCAATATTCTTTAGTAGTCCACCCATCATACTCTCCTGATTATTCTTGTTGGATAATAATGCAGAAGAAATGGATTTATCACAATGCTAAACAGTCAGGTTGTAAATACTCACCCTTTTAGTATTGCTTAGCGATACTTACATTAAAATAGCTTATCTAAGTCTTGCTGCATTAGCTTGACTGCTGCCCGTTCTAATAGTTTTTCGCTATCTGAAATATCCGATTGTTTCTTAACGACGGGCGCTCTTGGCTTAACATCAGCTTTTACCGTTTTAATTACAGCGGGCTTAGTGACCGCTTTAAGTACTGGCTGAGCCGCTTTTTCAGGCTTCACAACATATTGTCTAACCGAGGTATCGGGTAAAGGGACTTGGACTTTACTCTCGGCTTCAAGAGTGATTTTACTTTGATCAGTTTCAATCACCGAGCTAGCCTGCGGACTAAGCGGTAATTTTTCTTGCTGTGGTTTATCTGAAGATAGACCGCCCAATGCAATATCAGCCTTGGTGCCAATAATGTGCTTTAGGGTGTAATCCTTAACAGTAAGAGTTGTGGCTTTTGCTGGTTTATTTATTACGCCCTCAGCTGGTTTATTTTTGGAATCTATTGATTCAGAACTAGGTTTAAGTTCTATAGCTTCCTTTG
>CALHTA010000203.1 GCA_938038645.1 uncultured Thiotrichaceae bacterium | reverse complement strand
CTGATTGGGTTAGGCGCGCAGATTAAAATTGGACATGCAGCAGAAAATATTGCTGGCGCTAATGTAGTGGTTACCTCTTCGGCAGTTAACGATGAAAACCCTGAAGTGATTGAAGCTCGAGCAAATGGTATCCCCGTGGTTCCACGTGCAGAAATGCTGGCTGAAATCATGCGCTTTAGCAATGGAATTGCTGTGGCAGGTACGCACGGAAAGACGACGACGACAAGTTTGGTAACGAGCTTGCTGGCCGAAGGGGGAATGGATCCTACCTTCATTATCGGTGGCAAACTGAACAGTACGGCGACCAATTCACGTTTAGGGAGTGGTGAATATTTAGTAGCGGAAGCCGATGAGAGTGACGCGTCATTTTTACTGCTAAAGCCAATGATTTCCATCGTGACGAACATTGATGCTGACCATCTTTCAACCTACGGTGGCGATTTTGAAAAACTGAAATCGACCTTTGTAGAGTTTTTGCATCACCTGCCGTTTTACGGCCTGGCGGTCATGTGTGTTGACGATGAACATGTTTGCGAAATTTTGCCTGAAGTGGCGCGCACCATCGTCAGTTACGGAATTCATTATGAGGCTGACGTGCGCGCGGTGGATGTGCGATACGACGGTCCAAAAAGTTACTTCAATGTTGAGCGTAAAGGGAAAGCCACTCTTGCAATAGAATTGAATATGCCAGGCGAGCATAACGTTCAGAATGCACTAGCGGCCATAGCCGTCGCAGCAGAAGTGGGTGTGAGTGACGAAGCGATTCAGAATGGTTTGGCGCGCTTCCAAGGGGTTGGCAGACGGTTCCATTGCTATGGAGAGCTAGCAACAGCAAACGGCAAGATCTTGCTGGTGGATGATTACGGTCACCACCCGACAGAGATGACCGCGACGATTAACGCGGTAAGAACGGCTTGGCCCGGTAAACGCTTGGTCACCTTGTTTCAACCGCATCGCTTCACACGGACACGCGATTTATTTGAAGATTTTGCCGCAGTGCTTTCAGAGACAGACACATTGTTGTTGATGGATGTTTATGCTGCTAGTGAAGAGCCGATTCCAGGCGCTGACGGACGATCGTTAGCGAGAGCGATTCGTAACCGAGGAAAAGTTGATCCAATATTTATAGCGGACAACGATGACGTGCTAGAAAACTTGGGTCGTCAACTACAAGACGGTGATGTTTTGTTGACCTTAGGAGCGGGAAGCGTTGGTGCAATTTCAGCCGCTTTACCAGAGCAGTTGAGTATTACAACTTCTGAAGCAGGGAGTGTTTGAGTATGACTGATTTCGGGAAAGTAGCGGTGGTTATGGGAGGCTGGGGCGCTGAGCGCGAAGTGTCTCTTAACAGCGGTGCTGCAGTACTGGCTGGGCTTTTATCTCAAGGTGTCGATGCGCATGGGATTGATGCTGACCGAAATATTTTAACGACACTTCAAGATCAGAAGTTTGATCGTGTATTTAACATTTTACACGGTCGCGGTGGTGAAGACGGTGTGTTGCAAGGTGCTCTCGACTTACTGCAGATTCCTTGTACCGGCTGCGGCGTAATGGCGTCTGCAATCAGTATGGATAAGTTGATGACAAAGCGTATTTGGACTGGAAGCGGACTTAAGACGCCTGCCTTTGCAGTACTAAATGAAGACACAGATTTTGCAGCGGTGGTTGCAGAATACGGCTTACCTTTAATGGTAAAGCCAGCTGATGAGGGTTCTAGCGTTGGCATGACGAAAGTGACTTCATTGGAGCAGTTAAAGCCTGCTTACGAAATTGCGAGTCAATATCATTGTGAAGTGTTTGCGGAGCAATGGGTAACCGGTACCGAATACACTATTTCCATCGTTGGTGAGCAAGTTTTACCAATTATACGCGTTGAGACTGACAGTGCTTTTTATGATTATGAAGCTAAGTATCAGTCAGAAGAAACTCGTTATCTTTGTCCTTGTGGTTTAGCACCAGAAAAAGAAGCAGAGATGCAGAAGTTAGCAAAGTTAGCGTTTGATACTTTAGGCGCAAAAGGGTGGGGACGCATTGACCTTATGCAGGATGAGCAAGGGCAAGCGTGGTTAATTGAATTAAATACGGTGCCAGGAATGACGAGTCATTCTCTAGTGCCGAAGGCCGCAGCGGCAGTAGGACTAAGTTTTGGTGAGTTAGTTGTGAAAATTTTAGAGACAGCAGAGTAAGCAGATGGCTGGAGCAGCAAAAAAGAAGCGACCTCAAGCAACCCGACGTAAAACCGTCAGGAAGCCAATGAGTATGAACTGGAAGCCTTCGATCTCAATTAATTGGGGTCGAGTGCCTGCCGTTTTGCTAATGCTCGCGCCATTATTGTTAATTGCAGCTGCTTATTTTTGGATTCAGCGGCCGGAAAATTTAACCATAACCTCTGTTGAGGTCACGGGTGATTTGAAGTATCTGAATCAAGACAGTTTGAAGCCAATCATTCAGCCTTATGCAGCGACGAATTTGTTTTTGTTGGAGGCCAAGGAGCTGGAAACAGAGTTGGAGTTTAATTCTTGGATTTATTCTGCATCGCTAACCAAGCTTTGGCCGGATAAATTAAGAATTACGATTCACGAAGAAAGACCCATAGCATTTTGGGGTGAAGACAGCATGTTGAATGAATTCGGTGAAATCATTGATGCTGAATTACCAGAAAAGTCAGGTCAGTTGCCCGTGTTGTTTAGCCCTCACGATAACGGTCGAGGGATGGTTGAGAACTATTTGAAAATACAGCGCTGGACTAAGGGTTTTCCATTGAAGATTACTGAGTTCAGTGAGGACTCCAGAGGTTCATGGAAGTTGAAGCTGGACACGGGCTTGACGGTGAATATCGGGCGAGTTCAGCAAGAAAAAAGATTACGACGGTTTGTCGTTGGATACCAAGGAGAGTTAATGGACCAGATCAACAAAGTCCATACAGTTGATTTACGGTATACCAATGGTTTTGCAGTGAAATGGAAAAGTGCTTGGCAGATTAAGCAAGACGCCAAGAAGAAAAAGGGGTAGTACGCGACATGTCACGTAAAGAAGGAACAAATATGGTCGTCGCTTTAGATATTGGTACATCTAAAGTTGTGGCGTTGATTGGTGAAATTTCACCAAGTGGCGAAGTTGAAATTGTAGGCATCGGTAAAAACCCTTCGCACGGTATGAAAAAAGGCGTTGTGGTTAATATTGATTCAACGATTGAGTCCATTAATCGCGCAGTTGAAGAAGCTGAGCTGATGGCTGGTGTCAATATCAACTCTGTTTATGCTGGAATAGCCGGCAGCCATATCAGCAGCCTCAATTCCCACGGTATTGTTGCGATAAAAGATAAGGAAGTGACTGAAGCAGATTTAGAGCGAGTCATGGATGCAGCAAGAGCGGTTGCTATTCCTGCTGACCAACGAATTTTGCATGTGCTACCTCAAGAATATGTCATCGATGATCAGGATGGTATTCGTGATCCTGTTGGAATGGCAGGTGTGCGTTTAGAAGCGCGTGTGCATCTGGTGACAGGTGCCCAAAGTGCCGCTCAGAACATTATTAAGTGTGTAGAGCGTTGCGGTTTAGACGTTGATGATTTGATTCTTGAGCAGGTGGCATCAAGCTATTCTGTTTTAGAAGACGATGAGAAAGAGCTCGGTGTCTGTTTGGTTGATATTGGTGGTGGAACGAGTGACATTGCGGTGTTCTTGAACGGAGCCATTCAGCACACAGCGGTAATACCCATTGCGGGTGATCAGGTCACGAATGATATTGCCGTTGCTGTTCGTACGCCGACACAGTTCGCAGAGCAATTAAAGATTCAACATGGCAGTGCGTTACGTCAGCTGATTGTTGAAGAAGAAATTATTGAAGTGCCCGGTGTAGGGGAGCGTGAACCACGTACGCTATCGACCCAAACTCTGGCATCAGTCATAGAGCCAAGATACGAGGAGCTGTTTTCGTTAATTTTGGCTGAGCTACGCCGTAGTGGATATGCCGAGCGCATTGGAGGCGGTATCGTGCTAACGGGTGGCTCATCAAAAATTCTAGGTGCAGTGGATTTGGCGGAAGAAATTTTCCATATGCCAGTGCGTTTAGGGTCACCGCGTAAAGTCGGTGGTTTGAAAGGAGAAGTCGATAACCCAATCCAC
>CALHTA010000202.1 GCA_938038645.1 uncultured Thiotrichaceae bacterium | reverse complement strand
CACCACGTTGTTGATGGCGCGGATGAAATTATCGTCAACATGAGTGATCGACGCGAACTTCCCGCTAAAATAATAGGGACTGATAAGCGCAGTGATTTAGCCTTACTTAAAATCAATGCTGAAAACCTACCCGCAGTAACGTTGGGTAGTTCCGATCTGTTAGAGGTGGGTGAGTGGGTTATTGCAATTGGCTCGCCGTTTGGTTTTGACCACAGTGTAACGGCTGGAATAGTCTCAGCAAAAGAGCGCAATCTTCCTTCTGAGAGTTATATTCCTTTCATTCAATCGGATGTGGCAATCAATCCTGGAAACTCTGGCGGGCCGCTATTTAATCTTGAAGGTGAAGTGATTGGTATTAACTCTCAGATTTACAGTAGAACGGGCGGTTTCATGGGGCTGTCTTTTTCTATTCCGGTTGATGTGGCCAAGAATGTTATCGATCAGCTTAAAAGTACGGGTGAAGTTAGGCGAGGTTGGTTAGGGGTATACATCCAAGAAGTGTCACGAGAGCTAGCAACGACTTTTGGTTTAGATTCTCCAATAGGCGCTTTAGTCGCTCAAGTGATGTCAGAAGGTCCTGCTGATGGGATTTTGAAGCCTGGTGATATAATTTTAGAGTTTGCTGGTAAAACGGTGGACAGTTCAGCGACCTTGCCCTTTCATGTTGGTTCTGCCCCAGTTGACAAAGAAGTTGATATCTTAGTGAAACGTAATGGCTCAAATCTATTGGTTAGCCTGCAACTGGGTGAGCTGAAAAAGCAAGAGTCATTGGAAGTGCCTGAGGTTGAAGAAGAAGAGGAAGAGCTAACTTCCGATATTGTTTTGGGAATGGCGGTAGAAGATATCGATGACGAAATTCGTGAATCAGTGGGTATCGATAAAGGTGGTATCTTAGTCCAGCGTGTCTTGGGAGAGGCGGCTGTAGTTGCTCAGGTTGAACGAGGAGACATCATTACTCAGTTTGACGGACAAGTTGTTGAAAGTGTTTTGGAGTTTAAGAATCTCAGCAAAAAAGTTACAGGTGAGAAGACTATGGCGATTTTGGTGATTCGTGACGGTGCCGCAAGATTCTTAGCATTTAAGCCCGAAGCCAAGCCTGAAAAATAGTGGCATACGAAAATACTCTCATAGTGTATTATCGCGTGGGTTGTCATCTATGTGATGAGATGGCAATGCACTTACACCAACATCAAGCTGAATTTAACTATCAGCTAGAGTGGGTAGATATCGATAAAGATCCCGAGCTCAAGCAGCGCTACAACGTTGACATTCCCGTTGTACGTTATCAGGGTGAAGTGATTTTTTATCATTTTTTTGATGAAGAACAATTAAGAATATCGTTTGCACATGACCATAGCTAATCAAAATATCCGCAATTTCTCGATTATTGCTCATATTGATCACGGTAAATCAACACTCTCAGATTGCTTCATTCGCTACTGTGAAGGGCTGAGCGACCGCGAAATGGAAGCTCAAGTGCTAGATACAATGGATATCGAGCGAGAGCGTGGAATAACGATCAAAGCACAAAGTGTTTCTTTGGACTATAAAGCCAGAAATGGTGAAACCTATCATCTAAATTTCATTGATACGCCAGGCCATGTTGATTTCTCTTATGAAGTGTCACGTTCGCTTTCAGCGTGTGAAGGTGCATTGTTAGTTGTTGATGCTTCACAAGGCGTAGAAGCTCAAAGTGTGGCTAATTGCTATACAGCGATTAACCTTGATTTAGAGGTCGTGCCAGTACTCAATAAAATTGATTTACCTGCGGCAGACCCAGACCGTGTCGCACAAGAAATTGAAGATGTCATTGGAATTGATGCGACAGACGCGGTGCACTGTAGTGCCAAAGCAGGTATCGGAATTGAAGATCTGCTTGAGCAGCTCGTGGAAAGAATACCACCGCCTTCAGGCGAAGTTGAGGCGCCATTAAAGGCACTCATTATTGACTCATGGTTTGATAACTACCTTGGGGTTGTTTCATTAGTTCGAGTCGTTCAAGGTCGTTTAGGCAAAAAATCAAAAATAAAGGCTATGCATACCGACTTAGACTTTCAAGTTGATCGTGTTGGTATTTTTACGCCTAAGATGAAGGATACTGAGTTTCTTAATGCCGGCGAGGTGGGCTTTATTATTGCTGGCATTAAAGAGATTGATGCCGCAAAAGTGGGGGATACTTTTACGGATGCTGCCAAGCCAGCTGATGCACCACTAGCAGGTTTTAAAGAGGTTCAGCCACGCGTATTTGCTGGAATTTTCCCGGTAAGCTCTGATGACTACGAGAACCTTCGTGATGCATTAAGTAAGCTCAATTTGAATGATGCCTCATTAAGCTATGAGCCTGAAACGTCGCAGGCACTTGGTTTTGGATTCCGCTGTGGTTTCTTAGGAATGCTCCATATGGAGATTATCCAAGAAAGGTTAGAGCGTGAATATGATCTTGATTTGATTACAACGGCGCCGACTGTAATTTACGAAGTCGAAAAGACCGACGGTGAAGTGATTAAAATGCACAGCCCGTCGCAGCTACCCCCCGTTACAAAAATAGCCGAGATTCGCGAGCCAATCATCAAAGCGAATATTCTGGTGCCTCAGGATTATCTTGGCAACGTGATTTCGCTGTGTGTTGAAAAGCGTGGCGTGCAAAAGAATATGCAGTACATGGGTAATCAGGTCACACTGACCTATGAATTACCGTTAAGTGAAGTCGTTTTAGATTTCTTTGATCGTTTGAAATCAGTGAGCCGCGGCTACGCTTCGTTTGAGTATGAGATCGATCATTTCCAAGCGGCCAATTTGGTGCGAGTGGATGTACTAATTAATGGTGACAAAGTTGATGCGCTAGCGCTGATTATCCACAAGGACTTTGCACAGGCTAGAGGGCGTGTTCTCGCCGAGAAAATGAAAGAAATAATTCCAAGACAGATGTTTGATGTCGCAATTCAAGCTTCTATTGGAACCAATATTATAGCGCGTACCAATGTTAAAGCTTTGCGGAAAAATGTAATTGCCAAGTGCTACGGTGGTGATATTTCAAGGAAGCGTAAGCTACTTGAAAAACAGAAGAAAGGTAAAAAACGCATGAAGCAGGTTGGTAATGTAGAAATTCCACAGGAGGCGTTTTTAGCTGTCCTAAAGGTAGGTGATTAAAGCATGGAAATATTCTACGGAGTAGAATTTTGGCTGGTACTCGTTACGCTTATATGTGCAGTAATTTTATTCATATATAGATTTATAATGGGTCGTAAGCGCGCAGAAAAAGAGCCTGTCTTAATCGATTACGCGCGTTCGTTTTTCCCAGTGCTTATCGTGGTTGTGGTGCTAAGGTCGTTTGTTATCGAGCCGTTTAGAATTCCTTCTGGGTCAATGATTCCCACGTTGGAAATTGGTGATTTTATCATCGTGCAAAAGTATGCCTATGGTATTCGTTTACCAGTAATTAATAAGAAAATTATTGAAACAGGTGAGCCCAAGCGTGGTGATGTTGTTGTTTTTAGGTATCCGGTTGACCCTTCAATAAATTTCATCAAACGCTTAGTTGGTTTACCAGGTGATCGTATTCAGTGGACTTCTGATAAAAAGCTGATCATCAACGGTAAAATGGTTGATGAAGAGGCGCTTGAACCTTATCCCTATGATAGTCGTAGAGGAAAAATCGACGTTACTCACCTAAAAGAAACCTTCCCAAGAGAAGATGGCGTTCACTCCCATAATGTGATTATCGAGTCCAGTTCAGGTGCGGGTGGTGAATGGGTCGTCCCTCAAGGGCAATACTTTATGATGGGTGATAACCGTGACAACAGTAGCGATAGTCGATATTGGGGTTACATGCCTGAAAAATATCTGGTTGGTAAAGCGGCTTTTGTTTGGCTGCATTGGAATTGGCAGCCGGGCGGAGATGGATTTAATTTCTCTAGGATCGGCACCTCACTGAAATAGAAAGCGCTAAGGATTGGCTTTGCAAAGAGTCCGCCTGTCACTAAGGTTTGACAGGCTTGTATGCTGGGATTGACAATAAGAATAAGAACCAATTTTTCCATTCAACAATAGAAACAATAATAATGAAAAAGCAATTAGAAAAACAAAAAGGTGCCACTCTTATCTCTTGGATGATTGGAATAGCAGTGGGGATTCTGCTAATCAGTGGAGGATTGAAGATTGGCCCTCATTATATTGAATACAACTCTGTTAAAAGCTTCATGAATGCTATTGCTGGTGAGCCAGCAGCAAAAACGATGAATAAGCGAGAGATTATGTCTCGAGTTGAAAAATATCTGAATGTAAATAGTATGGATGGGCTTAGCAAAGCTTATTACGATGGTAAAAGTGGTAAGCCGGGCAGTCAGAAACCTTTCAAGCTTGTGACTTTAAAGAAAGGCAACAAGCGACAATTAACGGTAGACTATAAAGTAGAAGCTCCGTGGCTTGCTAACATTGCTTTTCTACTGGATTATAAGTATCAGGTAGAACTGGGTACTAAGCAGGATTAAACTTTAGTCGGTAAAATAATCGACTATTAAAAGGATTTGGTAATCGATTGGTGACAAAGTTAAAAAACCTACTAGGAAGCGAGTTTCTGAGGTCATCGCTCTTTAAACGAGCAATGACCCATCGTAGCGCTAGTGGTAAGCACAATGAAAGAATGGAGTTTCTGGGTGATAGTGTTCTTGGTCTGGTAATCAGCAATGAGCTCTACACAAACCTACCGGAGGCTTCAGAAGGTTATTTAAGTCGTTTGCGGGCTTCTTTGGTTAATGAGTCTGTATTGGCAGAATTAAGCACTGAGCTTGAGTTGGGGGAGTTGTTAAACCTTGGTACCGGCGAAGTTAGAAGCGGAGGTGTCAACAGAAAGTCTATACTTGCAGATGCACTGGAGGCACTTATTGCAAGTGTTTATCTGGATCAAGGTATGGAAGCAGCAACTGCCTTTGTCATTGCGGTATATGGGGCTCGCCTCAAAAGTCTACCTCAAGAAGATGAGTTAAAAGACCCTAAAAGTCGCCTTCAAGAATACCTACAGTCTAAAGGGCATAACGTGCCTGAGTACCGTCTCCTTTCAGCAACAGGGGATGCACACCGCCAAACTTTTACCGCTGAATGTAAAATTGCCAGTTTAAATATCACCACTCAAGGCGTCTCAAGTAGTCGTCGTCGAGCAGAACAAATCTCAGCCGCTTCGGCTTACCAGAAGGTAGTTTCATTATGAATAAGCGATGCGGTTATGTGTCTATTATTGGGCGCCCGAATGTCGGCAAATCAACGCTATTGAATTTGTTAGTAGGCTATAAAATTTCTGCTATTGCTAATAAGCCACAAACAACTCGTACTAATGTTCGTGGAATAGTCACCGATGAAAACTATCAATTAATTTTTACAGACACACCCGGAATTCATCAACAGGCGAAAAACCTTCTGAATATGACGCTTAATAGTGAAGCGGTCGCCGCACTTGAGGATGTTGATGCAGTCGTTATGATCGTTGAAGCCTTGAAGTGGACAGATGAAGATGAGTTGGCGTTAAAACGATTGAAACATGTCAAATCGCCCGTCTATCTTTTAGTGAATAAAGTGGACCGAGTAAAACCTAAAGAACGTTTGTTTCCCTATTTAGAAAAGGTCTCTGCTAAGTATCACTTCAAAGAAATCATTCCTGGTTCGGCGACTAATCAAATCAACACGGACCGATTGCTTAAAGTATTGGTTGAGAGTGCGCCTGAAGGTGAGTGGGCTTATGACGAAGACAGTATTACCGATCAACCGATTCGTTCTCTTTGTGCGGAATTTATACGTGAACAGTTGGTATTAAATTTACATCAAGAGCTCCCGTATTTTACCGCAGTTCACATTGAGCGATATGAAGAAACCCCAAGACATGTTGAAATTGACGCCGTCATTTGGGTCGCTAGAGAAAGTCAGAAAGGTATTATCATTGGTAAAAAAGGTGAGACGCTCAAACGCATCGGTACTGATGCTCGCCGATCAATTGAAGAGTTTATCGATAAGAAAGTAGTGATCAAGCAGTGGGTTAAAGTCGAGGAAGAGTGGCAAAATAATCCGCGCCACCTTCAAGAGCTTGGAATCATGTCTAACCGATAATGCAAACATCTTTGGGTTACATCTTAAGAACTCGCCCTTATACGGATGCGAGCGTGATTGTCGATCTATACACGAAAAGTGCTGGAAGGTTGACCTGTATTACTCGCCCTTCGAAGCTTCGTGGGAAAGTACAAAAAGGGCACTTGCAAGCCTTTAGAATACTGCAATTACATTGGCAGGGACGATCCGATTTAAGCCGGTTAACGCAGACTGATGAGCGTTTTCGTCACCGAATTCCTGCCGGCCATTTATTATATGGTCTTTATCTCAATGAGTTGTTACTGAAGTCCATCCAAACGCATTCACCAATGGATGCTTTATTTACCGCCTATCAAAATACGCTTCAGTTATTAAGTGAAACTGAGTTGCCAATGATCGTGGTGATGCGTTTTGAGTTGGTGCTGCTAGAAGAGCTTGGGCATATGCCAGGCCTCTGGCAAGACGATGAGCATGGCGAGGCGATAAACGGTGATTCTAACTACAATTATGGTGTGAATACGGGTCTTCATTTACAGCAAGCATCGACAGTTGAGTACGATAAAGTTCGCATTTCTGGCAGCTTGCTTATCGCCATTCGAGAACCCGATACAATGAGTCTAGAGCAATATGAGGACTTACGTCGATTCTTAGATGCCTTGTGGATGCAAATTGTTCGTAAACCGTTCAACTCTCGAAAATTAATACGTCTCTAATGGCAAGATTGTTTGCTTTGCCTTTGGCATTCAGGATTAAAACAGCGATAATTCGACGTAATTTAGAATAAGCGATATTAATGAGCGAGATGTAATGAT
>CALHTA010000201.1 GCA_938038645.1 uncultured Thiotrichaceae bacterium | reverse complement strand
GCCACTTCCGAACATCTATTTATCAGCCTAAAGTACTAGGCAAGCGCTTTTTAAGGCGTCACATTGATCGTAACAGCGCCCCAACTTTCACGGTTTTCTACATCCCTAAAGGTGTACCAAACCTTATCTTCACCAACAAATGCTGCTTTAGATCGGTAAGATATTCTGTTGTTTGATATAGAAACACTACCACCTCTAAGCGAATAAGCATTTCCTAGCGGCAACAAGACTAAACCGTTACCTATATCATTGCCTAGAACATTAATCGATGTAGCAACACCTGTCCTCACAGAAATCGTGTCTGGATTACCCACTGGGAATGGATTAAAGGTAACACCACCAGTAACATTGATTGTTACCACACTCCAAGCCTGACGATTTTCTACATCGGTAAAGGTATACCAAATCTTATCTTCACCGCTGTAACTTGATTTAGGAGTGTATCGAATCCTGTTGTTTACCAAAGCAACCGATCCACCTTTTAACGACCAAGCGTTCGGGGCAATCAAGTTCAACCCATTACCGATATCATTCGCTAGTACGTCAATAGTCACAGCGACACCAGCGGTCGCTGAAAGCGTATCAGCTGTCCCGACAGGAAAAGGATTGTTTGAGGCATTGTTACCGCTGACTGTAATGGTAACGACACTCCAAGATTGGCGGCCTTGCGCATCTTTCATGCTATACCAAATCTTATCAGTCCCGTTAAATCCTGGTTTAGCTGTGTAGGATAGCCTGTTATTTGTAAGCTCTACCTTTCCACCTTTCCAAGACCAAGGGTTAGGGGCAATCAACGATAAGTTGCTACCCGCATCATTAGCTAATGCATTGATTAAGATACGAGCTCCAGACGCATTGATAGCATCAGGGTTAGCAACAGGTGGAACGTCATTTGCGATAGTCCCTAACGGGCTTTTTGCGTGCCAGTCACGTGGAATGATTTCGAAATGGTTACTATGAGCATCCATTTTTGGAAAATCCTCAGCGCGTGGCATGTGGTAAAAGGAAACACCTACCCAAGCAACTAAATCTTGACCCGACAGGCTCTGACCGTTCACAAACAGATCTAGGCTATCAGCACAGCCGCTATTAATTCGACTATTGTGTGAAGCAATTTGCTCACAATCGTTCGCGCGAGTTACGTAGAAATCATTGTGAGTATAGGCCTCGTTTGAAGGACCAACCTCTCGATGCCCCGCTTCGCTCAAGCGAATTTCATAACCCATTAAGTGATTTTTAGCGTTACGCAGGCTACCGTCGCTGATCATCCAAGAACGCATCTTTGAAGGCGAAACAGATCTTGCCGCTTCCGTACTTAGTGTAGTGAGCGTTCTTGTGCGTTTACCACCGGACGTTGTGTAATTAATTTCTTTAACGACATCATTGCTCGCCGTTCCATTTAAATCAAAATCTAAACGCCAAAAGTAATTGTGCATATGAGACAAGCCAATCTTGGTCTCGTCCACCAACCAGCCTTGTGCTGGAGCGTTATTGTTATAGCGCTGTAGAGAACCTGTCGCAATTATCGAAGGCTCTATGCGCCCATCATCATAGAATAACCATTGAGGTATATAAACGTAAGCACCAACTTTTGCGACACTGAAAACGTTCAATGCATTTGCTTGTGTAACAGCAGTTCCCTTCCTATAAGCGGCTCCCTTTTTTTGCACTCGAGTACACAATGCATTCTTTGTACCATACTTGCGCAAGGTTCCACCTGGGCATTCGGCGGCACTCATATTTGTCAAATATCTCCCACCCAATCCATAATCTGAGACGTCATGGTAACGGGCACCGTTGTCATCATAAGGAACATGAATTTGAGCGATTGAAGCGTCCATCAAGACCATACGTCTTGTGCCATTCTTCGGCGTATAGTAAATGTGGTGGTAACGGATGCCGTGGTTATCATCATGCGTCCAACACATATCCCAACGAGCGCCGCTTGCTAGGGTTTGGTCTATCGAATAGTTATCCGCACAATGCTCTGCCGCTTGCGCATTATTCATACCTAATAACAACAAACACAGTGACATTAGTTGGAAAAGCTGTTTATTTTTAATTAATTTTTTCATCAATCCAGTCCAGTAAAATATAGGTAATGCACGCTTAAAGCGGGTTAACTGCATGCCAGTCTCTTGGCAATAACTTAAAGCTGTTCCAACGCATTCCGATAACGTTATCGTCTTCATCACGTGGCAGATGGTGGTAACTTATTCTGTTCCAGAGCACCACATCACCCGAAGCAATACTTTCACCGTTGGTGTAAGAATTAACTCCCCAGCCACAGCCATTGACAGTGCTGTTATCAGCGGCAAATCGCTCGCAGGCGTTATACTTAGTAAGATAGATATCTCTATTCATCCAACTTTCATTGTTCGAACCAACACTTTGGTGATCATAATTCAGCATGACTAACTCATAGGATATCGGCGCAAATCCATTTGTTTCAGAGCCATCACGAACTCTCCAGAAACGTTTAACCTCTGGGCTAAAATTGCGGCCTGACTCTGTATTAATTCGAGTAATAGATTTGCTTCGTCTCGTACGATCAGCACTCAAAGTACTTGTGATTTGTTCAATCACATCATTGCTATTACTGCTACCTAGATCGAAGTCCATTCTCCAGTAGTAGTTATCAACAAAACCAACACCTACTTGACCATTTTGTTGAATCGGCCAACCAAAGCTAGCATTGCTACCTGTCTGATCTAAGCTTCCACTTAAACCAACTTTAGGCTGTATCGTGCCGTTTTCTTTAAAGATCCATTCAACGGTGTAGCTGTAATTACCAATCTGTGAAGCACTCATCAGTGACAAATCTTGGCCACTCACTGCGGTTTGCGTCCCATATTTGTAAATGTAGCCCGCATCTTTCTTGCTTTCACAAAGCACTGGTTTACCTGCTGCATAGCGCAGCTGACCACCACTACATTCACTGCTTGTAAGGTTGATGAAATTATTTCCGCCTAAGCCACTTGAAGTGACTAAGAACCTAACTGGGCTACCGTCATCGTAGTTACGCTGTATCTGTGATAAGGATATTTCCCCCATCACGCGCCTTCTTGCCTGGCCTGGTGCCTGATAGCGAATATCCGAAAGAACAACGCCTTCTTTGTCACGAGCTTCCCAGCACATAGACCAGCTAGAGCCACTGCTTAAAGTGCTTTGGATGGTCTGGCCTGCAGGACATGACGGGTTGCCAGGTCGGGCTTCAGCAGAATGAAACGAACCGAGTAATATAAAACCGGCAACGACAGGAAATGCTTTTTTTATTGATGTAATCATTGTTATATCCTTTAGTAACCCAAGCGCTGAGTAACAACGCCAGCCGATAAATTTACGATTGGACTCACTTCAAAAACGATGTTGTCGTGTGTATACAACATCAATTGCGCACAGCGCTGAGCGCCACATGAAGTGGATGCTTGGTTAACGACAGTCGGCATACTGTCTGCAAAAAATGTGAAGGCTTTATATTGAAGTTGGTCGATAGACACTAACGTTTGACCGGTGATTCTTGAAAACTCACCATTGAGAATGCTGCGCTCTTCGTCGTCCTGAAAGACTATTTCTATCGCTCTTTTAATCTCGCTCTCAGCCATGGGTGGCTGCATGTTTTTATTACGTTTGCTCGAAATCACTTGGTTATTGTCTAAATCCACAACGGTGGTAATCAACTCATCAGTCGTGTAGTCATACGCAGTGGAGTCGGCCCATCGTTTGTTTTGGCTAATCTCAGACTTACCAAATCGATGTGGCTGAACACGCAAGAACTCAATCGTTGGCGTTTCGCTGATGGCTTGTTCAATAGCAGCTTGCTCGGTATCGGCAACACCTCTTTGGCTACGACGCGCAGCAACGACACTTGCCGTACTTGGTAATGCAATTGATTTAGCGCGACTTATTTCATCATCTGACACAGGATCCATCACTCCCGCAGCCAAAGGACCAGCCAATAATGCGATTGAAAGTGATGCTGCAATCAACGTTATATTATTTTTCATTATTTTCTGAGCAATGCTCAGCCTCACAGATTGATTAGACTATGAGGTAATTGTTGACCATGACGAAAAGTTAGTATTGTTCAGGATAGATTAATGGAAACGAGACGCTGACCAATGGAACGAACGGTTACTATTGAAAAGTTTGATGGCCACTATTTCCGCTTCAACCACAGCACGGCAACAAGCATCAAGGTGATGGCGGGTAGAACACCTAGATTCACCATCTGCCAGCCAAAGTGGTGCTGTAAATAACCCGCAAACAACGAGGCTGA
>CALHTA010000200.1 GCA_938038645.1 uncultured Thiotrichaceae bacterium | reverse complement strand
CGCCAAAAACCATTGGGCACATTGACGATGCTTGCGACAAAGGTTTGGCCTATGTCAAGTTTAGAGCGGGAAAATTGCCTCCACTCACCCGTCTTTTCCTCTTTTTTTTCTATGACAAATCGATAGCCTTTTGCTTCCAAGGTCTCTAAATCAGTACTTTTTAATAAATCATCTAAATAAATTAGTGCTGAAGTGAATCCCCAAAAACTTTCCCGATCACCAAGCCGCAAAAAGACAGGGTTGCGTCCAATCACCGCTACACCGCCTTGTACTAGCTCAAAAGGCCCCGCTAACGTTAAACGGCGCTCTTTAACAGCTAATAACGCTTCATCTCGCCGCTTATCGTCAACTAATATATTGTGGCCTATGGCTTGTTCATTACCTTGTAAAGGGTGTACTTTTCGAATAATGCCCTCTGGAGCCAGTTGTAAATTTGAAACACCGCCCATCCATTGAATAATATCTTTGGCATACTGATGGAAGTTTGCCATATTGCCTTTGGTTCTTCTGACTTCTTGCGCAAGTATATAAGTAGTAGATAATGAATGAGTCAATCGTCTTTCGATGGAAGCCGCTTCGGTAGTCACGATATGTGATAGCAATATTTGCTGTTCGTGACGGGCGCGTTCGTTGGAGGAGAAGATGAAGTACAAGCCCATTGCTAGCAGCAGAAGAAAAACCACAACTGGTATATAATATCGAGAATGTAACAAGCAAACACCTACGTCCTAGTTTATTTAATTGCTATGCTGCAAGCTTACACTGTCTAACTCGTCACTTCCGAGCATTATTGTGACCTAATAAGGTAATTTGTTTATTTTATATACATATAAGTTAGCGCCAGCTTAACAAAACCACCCTGCCATACGCATATCGCAAACAATCACAAATACAACTTACATAGAATTGGATCATTCGTAAGTAACCTCTTTTAATCCCAAAATAGCCGTACTCACTAGCTCCTCATCTAGAGATGAATCCGCGTAAACCAAATACAAAGGCCGCTCAAAAACAGGTGCGCCCTCCACTCGATGCAAAACACCCTCATCAAGTAAATCCGTCACCATACTTTGAATGAAATAACCTGACCCTCCGCGCTTCAGAATATGCTGCAAGCCGACTGCACCTAAACCGACGGTCAAACGGTGCGTCGGCGCGTCAGGAAAAGCGAGACTATGCTGCGAGCGGAATACCTCGCCCCAATCGACGAAAATATAACCAGGCACCTGCCCCACCCCTAACTTACGAGGATCAGTGGAAACCAATACTAGCGACTCCGTGAGTAAATCTTCGATGGTGATACCAATGCAGCGCTGCGGCTGATAAACCACCGCAATATCTAAAACGCCTTCTCTCACCTGACGCATTAAGGAATCCGAATATTCCGCGGTGACTTGTGTTGCACTGTCCGGCAGATGATTCTCCATCCACGTCAGCCACGGCGCGGCTAAATGATCCCAGTGATTAATCTGGATGCCTAAATTAACAATCGAACTCAGTGTTTCCGGCAGTGCGACTTCTTGTCGTGCGCGCGCCCAGGTTTGCACGACGGTCAGTGCATGCGGGTGTAAACGCTGCCCACCAGAGGTGAGTTCGACGCCATTGCGCTTGCGAATAAATAGCGGGCGATTCAGTTGTTCTTCTAATGCTTTGATACGCGCACTGACGGTTGATTGTGTCACGAAGAGTTTTTCTGCGGCCAATTGAAAACTCCCCGTGCTGGTGACTTCAAGGAATGTTTTAATGTGATCTATGTACATAAGTGCCAAGCCAACCAAGCCAATGAAATCGATACTAAATATGATTTATATTCGTTTGAATTGTCAATCGGTTTATCCAACAATGTCACCATCAGGAGATTAGAAACCCATGAGCATTTTGCTTAACAACCAGTTCGATCAAAATTCAGGATGGCAGGCAGCCTTAAGTAAAGAGCTGCCGGAGCTAAACATAGCTTGTTATCCAGACGTGTCTGATGCAGCAGCGATCCACTATGGAGTTGTCTGGGGTCACCCTTTTGGCGATCTAAAACGCTACCCTAATCTCCGAGCAATCTTCTCGCTGGGCGCGGGCATGGAGCATTTACTCAATGACCCTGAACTGCCTGAGGTTCCGCTAATCTCATTAGGCGACCCAGCGATGTCGCAAGACATGGCGAACTATGCGCTGTACTGGGTGATCGATTTTCACCGCCATATGCAGCACTACCGTGCAGAACAAATGCGCCAACAGTGGAACCGTTTAGAAACACCTCCCACCAATGATTTCAATGTGCTGGTGCTCGGATTAGGACGCATTGGTCAGCACGTGGCTGAGTTAATCCAACAAGCCGGTTTTAATGTCACTGGCTGGGATTTCAAATCGAAAACAGCCGCGGCGTTGAGTACTGTTTCTGGCAACGATGCCTTATCTGAGTTATTGCCTTCCACCAATGTTGTTATTAGCTGCCTCGCGCTAAATGAGCGGAGTCATCAGCTAATTAATGCCGATTTTCTAGCGCAGCTACCCATGGGAAGTCACGTGGTGAATATTAGTCGAGGCGGAGTAATTGATGAAGATGCCTTACTGGATGCCTTAGACAGTGACCGTTTAAATGGCGCGGCGCTGGATGTGTTTAGCATTGAGCCGCTTCCGAGTGAGCACCGCTTATGGACACATTCCAAAGTCAATGTAACACCCCACATGGCAGGGCCAACGCATATTAGCAGCGCAGCTTCAGTGATTGCGGAGAACATCCGCCGCATGGAGCGCAGTGAGCAGCCTGAGCCAATATTTGATCGTAGCCGCGGTGTACAAGCGGCTGCTATGCAGGATAAAAACACTTAACGGGCCAGATGCATTGTGCATTGATCTGGTCTTTTTCAGTTACAACAGGTGAGATCACAATGAGTGCACAAATAAAACAATCAACACAAAACGAAGCGAATACGCTGCCGACTTTAGAGCAAATGGTTGACCTTGAACGCTATCCGATTCATGACCTTGAGCATGAATCAACGCAAGCTTTGATAGCCGACTGTCAAGCACGCCTCAATGATGACGGCTGTGCATTAATTAAAGATTTCATGCGGCCAGAAGCCATTGCGCGAATGAAAGCTGAGGCAGATCGCTTATACCCGCAGACATTCTGGTCGGAATCGAGCCACACCCCCTATTTTAACCCTGACGATCCTTCGCTGCCCGAAGATCATCCTAAGCGTTACCAACAAGTGCGCAGCAGCGGTTACATCAACTCAGATATTTTGGAAGTGGATTCTGATTTACGCGCGATCTATCGCTCGGAAGTGGTGACACGCTTTATTGGTGAGTGCCTTGAAGTTTGGCCATTGTATTGCTGGGATGACCCGCTGGGCTGTAACCCCTATTCAGTGATGGATAAAGGCCACTACTTCCCA
>CALHTA010000199.1 GCA_938038645.1 uncultured Thiotrichaceae bacterium | reverse complement strand
CCCATCGCTAAATTGCTCATCAGAAGGTACGGCATAACCCATAAGCAAACGCTCTAAACCAGCTTCCCAACTGTTTTCAGAAAAAGCACCCACGCCTAATGACGCTCGATGATCTGCTGATTCCCCCCAACGTATACGAGTTGCCTGAACCCAATGACTAACCGTCAGCATATCGGCCTCAAACAATCCGAAGCGTTCCCGCACAACAGGCTCTTCTAACAAACCTAGCACTTCATCCCAAAGCAAACGTCCTTGAGAAAGCTCAAAAAAGCGAAGCAATAACTCTAATAACTGACTCGTCTGGCGAAGGCTTCTATCAGCAACAGCATAGGGAATATCATCAAAAACAGCGTTAATGTATGGGAGATATAGTTGGATATCAGGCGCCATCACCACCACATCTCGCAAACCTACAGATAGGTCACCATCAAAACCCGCAATGAGCTGATCTTTAAGCACCTCAATTTCCCGCATGCGCGTGTGACAGGCATGTATCGAAATGCTTTGATCAGTGTCAGAAAAGTTAAAGTCTTTACTACCCGACTGATTTTGAAGAATATCATTTTGGATCTGACTTAAAATGGTTGAGCAGGCCCCTGTCTCTGGGGCGTCAAACGATGAAATCTCAATTTCGTTAGATTGCTGTTCCAGCAAAAGCGCCTGAAAATCACGTCCTTGCTGACCAAGCATTCCGAGCAAAGGGTTTATGGGGGAAACATCAGCTTCATTAACAGAAACGGTATTTACGGACTGTTTATTTAATTGGGCTTTAACGGCTTTATTACTATCTGCCCAAAATTCCTGACAGGGGTTTAGCAGAAAAAAGTGGACCGGAATATGTTTAGATAGCGCCTGTAAATAGCCCAAATACAAAGGGGATAAGGTATTAATTCCCAGCACTGAAATACGTTCTGGAAGGGACTCCTCCAAGCTTCCAACGCGTTCATTCTTAAGATGCTCAATAGCGTCTAACCAAAGTTCGCCTCGATGTTTAGATTTCGCTGGATCAATCGTTCCAATTAACTGCTGCCATAACGTGGATTGCCACGTTTGAGCCTGATCGATCACCTCACTCTCTAGCGGGAATGAGACTTTCTCACCGCGTTTCCAAGCCGATAACCAATCTGGACGCATAAACATATATTGGTCAAACAAGTAAGCCAGCTGTTGTGCTAACTGATAACGCTTTCTGTCGTTATTCCCCCCTTGTAAATAATCTTTTAAAGGTTGCAACTCCGAGCTATTTAAATCTCTTAACTGGGCTTCAAACTTCCATAGCAAGTTTTCCCTACTGAATAAATCTTGCTCTAATGGGAGGTCTAGCTTTTTCGATATTTGATTGAAAAAATGGGCTGGAAATAGATATTCAAAATTTGCCCAAAGCCCTCTGTTGTCTGCTAGTTGCTGAGACAGCCACCGCTCCATTCCTTGGCTTTGGATTAAAAACAATTCTTTTGCAAAGACATCCTTTTGGGGCGCTTCCAGAATTTTACTTAGGTGTTCAATCAAATTTTCAGCACGGTTTGACGTGTGTAGAACGAACATATTTTAAACCCAATGGTTGCCAGCGGTCTTATTGTATCAGCATTAAGCTCAATACTTGACCGCTCATCTGATGATTCAGCTCACAGTCGATTTTCAAGAATTATGATTGACTAACCGAGATCCGCCCTACTCCCAAGAGTGTCATACAAATGATGTCCGAAGTTACCAAGATTATTAAATCAGGTTTGAATCGAAAGTTAGCAGGTATTGTCTTATTCAGTATTTTATTGGTTGAGTTTGTCGTGTTATTTCCCTCAGTGGCTAAGTACAAAGAAAGCCAGATCCACATGGTAGAAATGCATGCCGATTTGCTAATTGAAACGCTGGACTCTTCACTGCTAAGCAGCGGAAAAATTGAAAACCCGAAGGAATTTTCTAGTCACTTACAGAACCATGAAATGGTCAGAGGCTTTTCTATCTGTGGTGAAAACGGTTGCATGATTCGTTCAGGTGAAGCAGTTGATCCTATGAGCGAATCTCAAGGTATTAAAAATACAGTGCTAAGTGAAGACTCCTTAAGAATGGAGGTCACGAGCCCATTGAAGGGCTCAGCTGAAAAACTCTGGGTTGTGTTACGTGTTGACTCCTCAATGATTCATCATATGGTCATCCATTACATTTGGAATGTTCTTGGCTTAATCGCAATAATTTCAATTTTTGTCACACTTGCCGCCTTAGTAGGCATCGCTTTTGTTGTTATAAACCCCATCATAAAATTAAAACAAACAATGAATTTGGCAATGGAAGACCCTACCCAGCCAACCAAGTATGTTTTAGAAAATAGAAATCAGGATGAGATTGCGGACCTCACAAGAACTTACAATCGACTACTGTTCGACATCAGCCATTATCAAGATCAGTTAAATGAGTCAAAACGTGAAGTTGAGAGAGGGTTAACCGCCAGTGAAGCCCGGTGGAAATTTGCTTTAGAAGGCTCAGGTGATGGCGTTTGGGACTGGAACCCAATTACGGATGAAGTGTATTTTTCAAAACAGTTTATGGATAACCTTGGATACGGTGAAGGCGAATTTATTAATAAAATGCAGTTTTGGAACGATCACATCCATCCTAAAGATGTTCATAATGCAAGCAAAGCGATGAAAAACCACCTAGCCGGTGAGACCAGTGATTTTTCAATTGAACAACGTGTTAAAAACCGTGCGGGCCAATGGGTTTGGATCTTGTCAAGAGGCATGGTTATTAGCGTAAACGATCAAGGTAAGGCTAATCGTGTCGTGGGTACTCATACGGATATCAGCGCTCACAAGTCTTCCGAATTATTAATTTGGCAACAGGCTAATATTGATGCCTTAACCCAACTACCCAACCGCCGTTTATTTAACAATCACCTTCAAGACTCTGTACAAACCCACGCTGCAAAGAGCAGCTCATTCATCCTCATGTTTTTGGATCTTGATAATTTTAAAATAATAAACGATACCCATGGCCACAAAGCGGGTGATTTGTTGCTGGTTGAGGCAGCTAGGCGATTAAGCAGCTGTATTAGAAAACAGGATATTGTCTCTAGACTCGGTGGTGATGAGTTCACTGTGATTCTTAACAATATAGAAGACATTGACATTGCCAATAAGGTAGCGGAAAACATCTTAAATGCACTGTCAAAGCCGTTCGAAATAGGCATGGAATCTTTTCACGCTACAGCAAGTATTGGTATTACCACTTTCCCGAAAGATGGCAGCACTCAAGACGTTCTCTTGATGAATGCGGATCAAGCAATGTATGAGGCCAAAGCACTTGGTCGAAACCGTTTTCAGTATTTTTCAATGGAAATGCGGGTTATTGCCCAAACTCGGATGAAAACAATCAACGAGCTTCGTGAAGCGGTCGAGAAGGAAGAGTTCGAAGTTTATTATCAGCCGATTGTTTGCTTTAAGACAGGAAAAATAATTAAGGCTGAGTGTCTAATCCGTTGGAATCATCCCACTCAGGGGTTACTAGGAGCCGACTCTATTATTCGATTAGCCGAAGAAACCAAGATGATTGTCCATATTGGAAATTGGATTTTCTATCGCGCTACCGAACAGCTGGCGAAGTGGCGTGAAGAGTATGAACCAGATTTTATGATGAGTGTGAATACCTCACCCGCTCAATATGCTGATGAGGGCTGTGTTGTTTTAGATTGGTATGAGCACATGGGCAAACTTGGCCTTCCATACGATTGTTTAATTGTTGAAATCACTGAGGGTTTGCTTTTAAATCTTGATGACTCAGTTAAAGCAAAACTAGATGGCTTCCGTAAAGGTGGCGTCAAAATCGCGTTAGATGATTTTGGAACAGGCTATTCATCATTGGCTTACCTTCAAGAAATACAAAGTGACTTTTTGAAAATCGACCGCTCATTTGTTAATAACATTATGTATGATGACAAAATGAAAGCCTTATGTGATGAAATTATCAAAATTGCACACATATATGATACCCAAGTCATTGCCGAAGGCATTGAGACAATTGAACAAAGCAAAGTATTACGTCAGAGCGGTTGTGACTTCGGCCAAGGATATCTTTATTCTAAACCTGTGTCTGCGCACGACTTTGGCTTATTATTACAACAGCAGCAGCGAAAACAAAACTCCAAATCAGCTAAGTTGCTTACCAGCGAAACACATTAGCCGATAATTAATCCCAGCGAGAACCCAGACTACAATGAAGCTTGCAACAATAAACCTCTACCAGTTCGCAGAACAAGGCTTCTATTGGTATGAACGCAGCGATAGAAATACTTATCAATCGAGGCAATGGAAAAAAAAACAACGCTGGGTTGAACAACAGCTTTCAGTAATGGATGCAGATGTCGTTGGCTTTCAAGAAGTATTCAGCGTTGATGCACTAGAGCAATTAGTCAATCGAAGTGGCTACCCCTACTTTGCAACGACCGACGCACCAAAAACAGATGCTGAAGACGGCGAAGTATTTATAAGTCCTGTCGTTGCAATCGCTTCTCGCTATCCTTTTAAACGAGTTCAATCCGTTGCAGTCGCGCATGAAATAAAAGAAAGTATCCCACTGAGCGATGAGTTTAAGTTCAGCCGTGAACCGGTTTGCGCGACAGTAGAAAGCCCAGAATTGGGTGATGTGATGGTTTATGTCGTTCACTTAAAATCCAAACGCCCTGTAGTGGAACGGGATCTTGAGTACTCTGAAGACACGCCTTGGAAAACACGCTTTCAAGATACGCTGTTAAGGCGTTCAAGGGGTGATGTACTTTCGATGTTGCAACGCGGGCTTGAAGCCACAGCGCTCTACCACGATGTGATAAAACAATTACCCGCCACACCACAAATAGTTGTGATGGGTGATGTCAATGACGATGAGTCTTCTTCGCCATTCAATGCCTTAACTCAACATCAAAAACTCTTCGATGTTGGCGGCATTGAAGATGAAGATTGGCCGCAGGAAGACAAGCGTGAATTACACGAGCACCAATTATTTGACAGCTATGTCGTTGCCCCTAATATTCGCTCTAAGGTCCGACCCTATACACATTTACACCGTGGTCACCCGAATACGCTAGACCATATTCTGGTTTCAAATGCGCTTAATCCTCGCAATAACGAGGCTAGCGCAGAGGTTAGCCACTACGAAGTCTTTAATCATCACATTCGAAACGACAAGATTGATAACCATTTACAATCTGATCATGGCTTGGTTTGTATCGAAATAATACCAACCAACACACTCGGTGATGATCAGTCCCAAAAAATTGAGCCTCTGAAAAAACCAAAACGCATTTGGACTAATCAATGCGCCGAAAGCGAATTAGAAAGGCAAAAGTTTATTGAGCTAGCTGGGGGGGTCTACCAATCCAGGAGAAGTTATCGTCAGTTCAAGTCTAATGATAAGTGGGAGCATTTCTGGTCATTTTTCTTTGATACCGATCGGGGTTGGGTAAAGTCTGTTTATGGGTCTATCCCCGTGGACACATTGGTGCAAAAGAAACGACATACTATTGAGCATATTGTTCCTCGCTCATTCTTGCAGGAATATTTGCTCAGCCAGCGTATACCTAGGAATGTGCGTTTTGGTGCGGACACCAATCCGCTCAATTGGATCCCTGCGGACCGGACTCTGAACTCACGCCGCTCCAGTTTTCAGTTTGATTTTAACGATGACAAAGTAGTGAGGCCTAAAGAAATTCACTTAAACCCTGAGGCTTACCACGCTACCGGGATCGATAGTGATGAAGAATGGGTCGTTCCTAAACGCTCACGCGGTGATATTGCGCGAGCCATTTTGTATATGTTGTTAGTTTATGAGATTGACGAACTTTATGTCGATCACATCAAAACACTGGTACATTGGGCTAAAACGGATGCACCCGCAGATTGGGAATTAGCTTATAACGACTGGGTTTATAAAGAACACAGGATTAGAAACCCGCTAATTAGTGACCCTTCTTCTGAACGTATTGATTGGTTAGAAAACGAGAAGCTACTCGAAGGCTTATTGTGTAAAAATTATTCTCATAAGGGCTAAGGAGCTTTTATGCATCATTGTTTTGTCAAAAAATGGTAAACGCGCGGAGGTGAATCTTTTATTTCTCCAGCAATCAATTAAACTGCGTCTAATCAATTTATAAATTCAGGAGAAAGTCATGGCTCGCGAAGTCGTTGTATTAAGTGCAGTTCGTTCCGCTGTCGGTGGTTTTGGTGGCTCATTAAGCAGTATCGAACCACACGAACTTGCAGGGCAAGTCATGAAAGAAGCGGTAGCGCGCACTAACGTTGCCCCTGAAGAAATTAACTACGTGACTGTGGGTAATTGCATCCCTACTGACTCACGTTACGCCTATGTTGCACGAGTTGCGGCAATGCAAGCAGGTCTGTCTAAAGAGTCAGTTGCAATGGGCGTGAATCGCCTGTGTAGCTCAGGTCTTCAAGCTATCGTTTCTACCGCTCAGTCGATCATGTTAGATGACTGTGACTACGGTATTGGTGGTGGTGTTGAAGTCATGTCTCGAGGCGGTTACATGTCTCCCGCGATGCGTACGGGTGCTCGTTTGGGTGACACACAAATGCTTGATCTCGTGGTATCAGCACTAAACGACCCTTTTGGTGTGGGCCACATGGGTATCACCGCTGAAAACCTTGCCGAGAAATGGGAAATTAGCCGTGAAGAGCAAGACGCCTTCGCCGCAGAGTCTCACCGAAGAGCCGCTGCCGCGATTGATGAAGGCCGGTTTAAATCACAGATAGTTCCCATCACAATTAAAACGCGCAAAAGTGAGGTCGTGTTTGATACGGATGAGCATGTTCGCCCAGGTACGACCGCTGAAAGCTTAAGTAAAATGCGCCCAGCATTCAAAAAAGATGGCACAGTGACAGCCGGCAACGCCTCTGGAATTAATGATGGCGCTGCGTTTCTAGTATTGGCGGCCGCTGATGTAGCTGAAAAAGCGGGTCACAAGCCAATGGCTAGAATAGTCTCCTACGCGGTAGCCGGCGTCTCTAACGAAATAATGGGTGAAGGCCCTATTCCTGCCACTAAGCTAGCACTCAAAAAAGCAGGCCTTTCGTTAGAGCAAATGGATGTTATTGAATCGAATGAAGCCTTTGCAGCTCAGGCACTTACAGTGGCAAAGGGTTTGGGTTTAGACATGGAAAAAACTAACCCCAATGGCGGCGCTATTGCCTTAGGGCATCCGGTAGGTTGCTCAGGTGCATTTATTACTACAAAAGCGTTACATGAGCTTCAGCGTACCGGTGGACAGTATGCGTTAGTCACGATGTGTATTGGTGGTGGGCAAGGAATAGCGACAATATTTGAACGTATGTAATCCATCAATCGGATTGTTCACCATTTATCCTTAAAAAATACTCATTCGGCCAATAATTGTTTAAAGTGAGATTACCCTCTAACAATAACAATGGTGTGCCGAATGAGGACCCCTTCTTTTTTAGCAAAGCTCTTTTCCTTTCTCTTGTTACTTTGCAGCGTGCAATCAGCTGTAGCCGGTGAATTCTTCAAAGAAGAAATAATGATTGGAGAAGAAGCGCGTGAATATTACGTCTATATTCCTTCAAAACTAAAAGACAAAACTAACCGTCCCGCCATTATTGCTTTTCATGGATATAAATCAGATGCCAAAGGCTTTCGCTGGTTAATCGAACCAGATAAGTGGGCAGACAAACACGGTTTTGTAATGATTTACCCGAATGCTGTCAAGAAGAGCTGGAATGCTGGAAAAGGCATGGGCAGCCAGAATAAAACTACTGATGATGATCGCTTCGCCGCAGAATTACCCTCTGTGGTTGCCGAACGTCACGACATAGACAGCAAACGTATCTACGCCATGGGATTCTCCAACGGTGCTCAAGTTGTTGCTAAGTTAATTTGTCATCACTCCGTACAGATTGCCGGCGCTGCGATGGTTGCTCAGTCCTTAAATGAAGATAATTGCCGTCCCGCTTATAAAGTGCCCGTTGTAATTATGCACGGTATGAAAGACCCTGCTGCGCCCTATAAAGGCGGCGGTAAGTTTAAACTTGCTTCTCACCAACAAAGCGTCGACTACCTAAAAGACTGGTACGAGATCAAAGGGAAAAAGCAGCAAATTAAAGGCGATAAAACTTATAAGTGTTCTGAATATTCAGAAGGTAAGAAAGCCAGCACTTCAGTCATCGGCTGTTCGATGTTTAACAATGGCCACCAATGGCCTGGGTCTAGAGATTTCTTGGTAAAGCAGCTAGGTACAACTAACAAAAACCTGTCAGCCAACGATTTTATAATGTCCTTTTTTAAGCGATATAAAGGCGTCGCTCCTTATATGGGCAAAAGCAAAGCCGCAGTAATAACCGCAAAAAAGTAAGGTGATTTAAAGACTCGTTTTAGTTCCCAGCTATATTTTTACTCGCTAAACACTTGATTTTTCGTTGGAGGCATCAATATTATAGAGATTATTCTTCATCAAAATGAAAGGAGTCTCAAAATGAAACTAGTTCGCAATGTGGGCCGAAAAGATAAAAATATCCGTATCGGTGTTGGTATAGTGCTGCTTATTATTGGGCTATTATTCGCAAAGAGCTTTTGGTTGACCATTCTGGGAGCAATCGTGCTAGCGACAGGCGTATTTAGTTTTTGCTGGATCTATACCCTACTTGGAATGAACACAGCAAGTGTTGCAGAACAAACAACCGCTAGCGAAGACCTGAGCGAACGCGCAGTAGAAAACCTTGAAGACTTCAAAGAAGAAGCCGTTGAGACAGCAGGTGAATTAAAAGAAAAGGCTGAAGAAGCCGTTGAAGACTTCAAAGAAAGTGATCTAGGTCAGAAAGCCGAAGAGAAGTTTGATGAGCTAAAAGATAAAGCCGGTGAAGTGGTTGAAGACATAAAAAGCGGAGAATTTACTAAAGATGCTAAAGAGAAATTTAGTGAGTTAAAAGAAGACGCTTCAGAGTTAATTGACACTGCTAAAGATAAAATTGATCAAGTGCGAGACAAAGACCCAAAAGCTTGATCACCTGAATCATGCAAATAGAATGGCAAAGATCGACTTTTGACCCCATTAGCTTTGCAGGCAGAAATTACATAATTAAACGTGATGATTTGTTGCTGCCAATTGGCGGCAACAAAGCCCGAAAGCTTTATCACCTTTCGCAACAAGACCTATCAAACATAAAAGCCATCGTCAGTTTTGGCGGCGCTCAGTCCAACGCCATGTTGGCACTTTCTCAGTTTTGTAAATCTCAAAACATCGCATTCGATTATTACACTCGAGCTGTACCTAAGTGGCTGAAACAGAAGCCGTTGGGTAATTTGGCGCATGCGCTTGATAACGACATGCAATGGCACATCAGCCAGTCTGGCTTCCCGCCAGAAGTCTTAGACGAAAGCAAACTATTAATTCCTCAAGGGATTTCAATGCCTGAAGCAGAACTAGGCATCAAAAAGCTAGCTGAAGAAATCCAACAATACTGTGCTGAAAACGGCCTTGGAGACAGTGCAGTTGTGCTGCCTTCGGGTACTGGTGCCACCGCACTATACCTACAGCAGCACCTAACTCAAACAGTTTATACCGTTCCTTGCATTGGTAATGCTGAGACATTAACGGCGCTATTTAAACAGCTACTTCCTAACGCTCAACGCTATCCAACCATTGTTTTTGATGCCTCATCTGAGCTTTTTAGATTTGGCAAGCCACACATCGAACTTTTAGCAATTTATCAGCAGCTTTTAGAAGATACAGGAATCGAATTTGAATTGCTTTATGATGCTAAAGCTTGGCTAACCCTGATCAATTGGCCATGTGATAAGCCCATTATTTACATTCATAATGGCGGCACTAGCGGTAATGCAAGCATGCTCGCGCGATATAAGCGTTTGGGTATGACTCAGTAATGTGATGTCACTTTGATTTTGAAGGCACAGTGATGTGGTGATTGGCTTTTAAAACCTTAGCCTTCAGGTAAGAATGGTTTCCAGCACTAATATAAGCCCCTGTCGTCACCATCTCAGGAACCTCAATTTGATACTGTTTTAGCTGATCAACTTTATTAGGGTTATTACTTAACAAACGCACTTTAGATGTCCCTAAGGAATGCAACATTTGAGCAGCAACTTCAAAATCACGTAAATCATCAGCGAAGCCTAATTTCTCATTCGCCTCAAAAGTATCGTAACCTTCGAGTTGCAAAGCATAAGCATCAATTTTGTTGTAAAGCCCAATCCCACGTCCTTCTTGGCGCAGATAAAGAATGTAGCCGCCCTCTTCTTTAACCTTCAAAATCGCTTCTTCAAGCTGGGCGCCACAGTCACACCGCTGTGACGCAAAAACGTCACCCGTCAGGCATTCAGAATGAATACGAACCAGTGGAATTTCAACAGAATCAAAGTCACCTAAACCGATAGCGATGTGCTCTTTGCCATCGACCAAACCGCTAAAAGTAATAAAAGTGGCTTCAGTTCCTCCCTCTTTATGCAGCGGAATGATCACTTTATTGCGAACACTAGCATCTTTTGGCATCGCAGCCTCCGCACTCGGATTGATGTGTGTATTGTTCGCCATGCCAGTAGCCTTGTTTGCAAAACGCGATTTTAACAATAACCATAGGTACAAAGATACTTGTATCACTTTGTATAGGCGAATCTGGTTTATTTGTGCCAACAACAAACCTTGGTATAGTGATATTTTTAAACGTCAAACCTGATAAAATTAATGTCCGATTACACTCCCCCAAAGCAATACTACATCGGCTTACCACAGTGGCATCATCCTGAGTGGTATGCACCTGAACATAACGATAAAGATTCATTATTAGTTTACTCCCGACATTTCTCATCTATCGAGGGAAACAATAGCTTTTATGGCTTACCTAGTGTTCAAAGCATTAAACAATGGGCCGAGAATACACCTGAAAACTTTCGTTTTTGTTTTAAATTCCCACGCACGATTAGTCATGGTGGGAACTTGTTAGCTTGTGATCATTTAGTCGAGGAGTTCCTACAAAGAATTTCTCCATTAGGGCAACGTATTGGCATTGTATGGCTTCAATTAAGTCAGCAATTTTCGCCACATCATTTAGATTCATTAGATCTGTTTCTTGAAAAGCTTCCTAAACAATATCAATATGCCGTTGAAGTGAGAAATTTACGCTTATTTGATAAAGCTGAAAACGAAATCAAGCTTAATCAGATATTGACTCGTCATGCCGTGAATCGAGTAATATTTGATACGAGAAGTTTATTTGCAAACCCTACGGAAGATGATGAAACCCTCGATGCCTTGCGTAAAAAACCTCAAGTTCCAACCCATGTGATTGCGTTAGCTGATAATCCAATAGTGAGATTTATAAGCCCTTTAAGCTTAGAGTTATCAAAAGACGCTCTGCGTCCTTGGGTAAACAAACTATTACAATGGATTGAAGAAGGACGGACGCCTTATATTTTTTTCCACACACCCGGGAATGAAAATGCGCCAGAATTAGCACGGTGGTTCTCTCAACTAGTTAATGACAACAGACCTGAAATAAAACCTTTGGAGCTTTGGGATAAAGAGCCGAAACAAGCGATGCTTTTATAATTTAGCCTTAGGTTGTTTGAATTTTATTGTCCGTTCAGCCGACAGCAAGAGGAAAACTGTTAGCTTAATCCAATAAATTTGGCACTTTACAGCTTTTCGTACTACAAATACTCGTTCTAAATAATAAATAAAACTTTTGAGAAAGTAGTATTCCAACATCTATCCGGGGTTAGATGCGGTTGGTAGACAAAATAGTGCCCCTTTAGCGCTCACCCCATGAAAAATAATAATGTTTAAGCTGCTCAATAAAATGCTGCACGCTAAAATGAGATACGCCTACTTAATAGCTTCTCTATTTTCATCGTTACTGATTCCTGTTAATGCAGCCCCAACAATCAATGTCAGTTACGAAATTTTAACGGGCACCACACCTTTCGATGCTGATGATACACCAGGAAATGATAGCGGTAGCAGCAACCTAGTGATTAGAACTAATGACTCAATAGTAGTTAGTTATCAAGTTGGTGTTAGTAATGAAGACGAAACCAATATTGTCTTAGAAGTTGTAGGCGGAGCTAACATAGACTTCGAACTCCCACCATTTTGTTTAACAACAGGGGTAACACCCATATCAGGAATTTCAGGAACTCCAGCAACAGGGGAAACAGTTACTTGTAATATTGGAGATAAATCTGCTGGAAGTGCTGCTGCCGTCTCTCTCCCAGGGCGCGTTTTGCCAACGTTAATGAATGGCTCAACCGTCTCAATAACCTCGTCCAGCATTTCAGGAGATGGCGCGGGTCTTCAAACCTATCCAGGAACCACCCTAACCGTCTCAGCTAGTCCAAAATTTGACATTGTGAAAAACACGGGATCAAAGCTCGTTGGCTCAGCATTAGGGCCTAATGGTGAAAAGGGATTAGTACAAATTTACCCAATTGCTGTCAAAAAACTGGATCAAGGATTTGGTGCTGAACATTCAATTAGCGACATTGTTATCTCAGATGACCTAAGTGGAGTCTCTCCAAATGCACTGCTATTTCAAGGCTGGGCAGGAGCTCCTACTAGTGCTTGTTTTGGAAATGGAGCCCTACCAGATTATCAAATCAATAGTCACCCTTACGCCTACACTCAGGTAGCAGACGGAGGCCCAGGAGGTAGTGGTGAGGGTACTTTTGCTGACAGCGTCTTTGACTCTGGAACATTTACCTGTCCATCTGTAGTCGCTGGTGGAACAGCAACCCTTACTATCGCAGGTGCCGATTTAAGTGGACTCAATTACCCTACAAATGCAATTAATGGAAACTCACTAACAGCAGGTCAGCAATTTGTTGTTTCAGGTGTTTTAGCAGTCTGGTTTCCTGTTCAAGACGTAATCGATAATGGTAATGAACTAACGATTAGCAATGAATATATTACTCAGAACTTCACCAGCATAAGTGGTCAAAATAATGTTGACCCTTCTAACTCTAACAACAAAAAAACCTATGTATTCCAAGAAGCGACTCCTGGCGCTGGTCGCTACTTTCAAATTGGCCAAAACAATGGCGGTGGAAAACTTGAAGGTCAAACGAGTGGACGAAGTGGCGATGGCTCTCTAGTCATAGGGCAAAAATTCACCACCTCACAACGCCAAACCAACGGGCAAGCCTACTCCGAAACTGATTATAACAATCTAAACCTTTGCACTAGCTTTGATAATTCTAAACAGATCATTCGAAAACGCAGCGGGGTCTATGCGGAAGTCACTTTTATTGGCGTACCAAGGATCATCCAAGACCCTTTCACAATTGAATATGGCACGGGCAGCTTTGGGCAAAATGCCACCTGTGATAACGCTGATTCGCCGGATGGCTGGACCACTGATCCGACAACCTTACCCGGGGGAATTGCCAGTGTTACTAAAGTCCGAGGCATTGGAAACTTAATTGCACCATCCGACTCACTTGATCCAACTCGAGCACAGCTAAGAGTGTATTACACAGCACTAAGCAACCCAGTAGGGACGATTGTTCCGCAGTGGGGAACCTACCGATCGGATGATATTAATAGTGGGGCTTGGTTTTTATCAGATTACGATGGCGATACGGCTTTAGGAAAATGGGGAGATCGTGGAACCATCACTGCCGTCGTGGTGCGAGTTTCTAAAGATTCTGTCCCATCAGGCAAGAGCAGTGCTGTTGCAGGCGATTCTTTAGGTTTTCAGCTGGACTGGTCAGCTAATCTTTTTGGTACACCACCCAACCCAACAACTCAAGTAACCCTATCTGACCTGCTGCCTAAAGAGTATTCTTATGTAACTGGCTCTGCATCGCCGTCACCGGCATCAGTAACAGTAAACCCAGATGGCACTACCTCGATAGTCTGGATGATTCCTGCAGCTGTCATTAATAACGTTCAGACACCAGTCACTTACGACGTTGTGATTAAAAACACTACACCGAATGGAACCGGTGTTGCCAATACTGTCATTATTTCCTCGCCGGATGATCCTACACCAGAACCGGCTCGAACCGACACTTATAGTATAAATATCTTAAACACCTCGATATTGTCGTTGTTCAAAGAATCAGTCCCACCGTTAATTAGCCGTAATAATGCCTATGGTTATGAACTGAGTTATGCAAATACAGGAAGCGGCTCTTTAAGCAATCTGACCTTTATTGATGTATTACCTGACAATGCTTGGTCTCGAACACCCGCAACAAGCTTCAATGGAACATCCCAATTAGTTTCTGTTACAGGCTTCAATAGTGAAACCTTTGAATATACAAAAGAATCCGCTTTAAACATTAGTCAAGACCCCTCAGACCCGTCAAATCAGCCGTTAGGTTCAACCATATGGTGCAGCAGTTTTGGGATAGACCCTTGCCCAGCCGATATTACTGAAGTTACCGCATTTAGAGCAACCGTTCCGAATGTGTTAACACCAATAGATGGCGTACAAAAAATACAGGTTAATCTTCAAGCGAGCGCTAATACTCCCACCGACGTTTATACTAACAATTTCACGGCTGTTGCTGATGAACTAGGTATTCCCATTACATCAGTAACTGCTAAAACAGTTGTTGAAGTTGCTTATGACTACAGCGATGCACCTATTAGTTATGGTTCAGCAAAGCACATCATTCTGTCTGAATTAACATTAGGTGCCACAATTGATGGCGAAAATGCCGCCTTACATTCCGCTGATGCCACAGGTGATGGGGCAGATGAAGATGGTGTTACGCTGCCCGCTTTAAAACAAGGTACATCTAGTACTATCAACGTAGCGGTTAATCAGGCAGCAGCTGGAGATGGATTACTGCAAGCTTGGATAGATTGGAATAATGACGGCGTATTTGGTGCAGGAGAGCAAATAGCCACCGACTTAAGTTTTCCTGATGGCCCTTCAGGTAGTATCCCAATAATAATTAACGTACCACCAGATGCAACAACAGACCCAACATTTGCCCGTTTCCGTTGGTCCAAAACAAGTGTTGATGCAACGGCTGATGCTAGCGATGGTGAGGTTGAGGATTACGCCTTGACTATTATTGCTGGCCAAACGCTATCCGGAATTGTCTTTGAAGACATTGACTATGCCGGTGGACTCGGCCGCGATCAGGCGACAGCTTCAGGTGCTGGCATTAACGGGGTCACTGTTGAGCTTTATGACAATACCGGTACGTTGGTTGCAACAACGACAACAGCTAACGACGGTAGCAATGATGGTGTCTATTCATTTAGTAATCTTGTTGCGGGTGATTATTACACACGTATCGTCAGCGAGACGGTTGCGTCAACACGAGCAGGCTCAAATGGTTCTGAGCTAGCCGTGCAAACTTTCCGCAGCGATGGAACCGCTGATGTGACCGGCGAAGTGGGTGGTCGTAACCCTGCG
>CALHTA010000198.1 GCA_938038645.1 uncultured Thiotrichaceae bacterium | reverse complement strand
CGATATCGGTGTCTCACGGTTTGGCATAAATCCTTCAGGTGACTGAGATAATAGAATTATTTTGTGATCACATTTTGGTTGGGGCATTGTTAAAAGTCAAGCGAATGGATAGACTTGCGGCAACCAAACTGGCTAAAAAGGCTTCTATGCTTAACGAGATCAAGCAGTTTCAAACTAATAATCCTGATGTAAAAGAAGTGGATCTATTACTATTAGATCTTCCCGGAAATTTCTATGGAAAACGTTATGCTATTGAAACCCTTGAGAAACTAGCCACTGACGGATTGAAATTTCCCAGAGGCATGCCTCTAATGTCGACAATTGGCGAAGCTATCGATGCTCTGGGGCATGGTTTAGCTGATGGTGACCCTGATGCTGAGATAGAACTGATTCCAGGAACACTACAACCAGTGAGTTGGGAGTCAGAGCCGCGAGGCCAAGTAATGGTTCGTTATGTGTCTGGCAATGAAAATTCTCCATGCTGGGAGCCTCGAACATGTTTAATGGATGTCTTGGATCGCTTCAAAGCTGATGACGTTACTCCAGTGGTTGCTTATGAACTTGAGTTCTATCTGTTTGATAAGCAACGCACAGATGAAGGCTTAGTCCAACCTCCCTTAGGGCAACGCACGGGCAAACGTGACAATTTTGCTGTTCTAGGCATGGAGAGGGTTAGTGATTTTGGTGAGTGCCTGAGTGATATAAAACGAACCTGTTTAGAGCAGGGGATCTGCATCGGGCCAATTTCTGCAGAGGTGGGGCTAGGGCAGTACGAAATCAATCTGCCGCATTATAGTGATGTGTTGAAGGCTGCTGATCATTGCGCGATGTTCAAGCGAATCGTTAGAGGTGTGGCAAGCAACCATGGCTTCGAAGCAAGCTTCATGGCAAAGCCTTATTTAGATCACGCTGGAAACGGATTGCACTTACACACCAGTTTTTATGATTCTGATGGCAAGAATATATTCAAAGACTCGTCCGATAATAATTCTGATGCAAGTTCTGAAACGTTACTGCATGCGATTGCTGGCCTTTTAGATTTGATGCCGGCATCTCTATCTTTCTTAGCACCTAACATCAATGCCTTCCGACGTTTAAAACCTAACAATAATGTCCCCGTGAGCCCAAGTTGGGGTTATGAAAATCGATCGGTTGCTGTTCGAGTTCCAGACTCGGATGCTAAAAACCGCCGTATTGAATATCGATTAGCAGGAGCAGATGCTAATCCTTATTTAGCACTAGCGGTAATGTTGGCAGGCATACATCACGGCATTCAGCAAAAACTAATTCCAGGTGAACCTACGGTAAACCTTGCGACAGAAGCGTTTGGTTTGCCAACTGATTTGCTAGAAGCTTTACGCCTTACGGAGTCCTCAGACGTTTTAAAAGACTATTTGGGTGAAGACTTTATCCCTGTTTATTGCGCACAAAAACGTAGCGAGGTTGCTACTTTTGAGGCGGCAATTAGCGCCAGAGAATATGAGTGGTATTTATAAAATGAGTGTTGATAAAAGTACAAATTTTGTTGCTGGATTAACCAGCTTTTCTAATATCAGCGGTTTTCTTACACTGCCATTGACCCGAGATTTAGAGGCTTCGGATGTGTTTGTTGTTGGGGTGCCTTACGACCTAGCAACAACGGGAAGAGCGGGCACGCGTGGTGGCCCAATGGCGATACGCCAGGCGAGTGGCCACATTCGTTGGGAAGAAAAACGTTGGCCTTGGGATTTTTCAGTCTTTGATGAGCTACGCGTTGCGGACTATGGTGATTTAGATGCGCCGGCAGGTAACCATGAGGCGATGTTGGGTGAGATACAAGAACAAATTGGAGGCCTAATTGCCGCAGGTAAAACGGTGTTAAGTTTTGGGGGAGATCATTTTATAACGCTTCCGCTGCTTCGAGCCCACGCCAAGCATCACGGCAAAATGGCCATGATTCATTTTGATGCCCATACCGATACTTATGAAGAGTATGAGAGTGTTTATAATCACGGCTGTATGTTTCACCATGCGCCTATTGAAGGGCTTATCGATCCAGATAAGACGGTTCAAATTGGCATAAGAACGGAATACACCAAAGAGAAGCATTTGTTTCAGGTGATCGATGGTGCTGAAGCTAATGATCTATCAGCCGATGAAATCGTAAAACGCGTTAAAGCCATTGTTGGCGATACACCGACTTACTTAACGTTTGATATTGATTGCCTTGACCCTGCTTATGCACCAGGAACAGGAACGCCAGTACCGGGAGGGTTAACCAGCGATAAAGCATTAAAAATCATTCGCGGACTAGCAGGCATCAACTTGGTCGGAATGGATGTAATGGAGGTTTCGCCACCTTATGATCATTCGGATATTACTGGTTTGGCGGGGGCAACTTTAGCCTTAGAAATGCTACATGTGTTGGCAGTCAAACATAAACCAAACCTAGGTGCTTGAGATTGATTTGCCTGATTATGTTCAGGTTTATTGAGATCGCTACTTATTACTGTCAATCTGGACTAATTTTAATAGGACTCAGCGCAATGAAAGCATATTTGATTGATGCACAAAACAAAACGGTAGAAAATGTCGATGTCGAAAGTATGGATGACATCGTAAAAATGATTGGCTATGACACGATCGAATCTGATTCGGTTGGAAATTCTGGCGATCGTCTATTTTTCGATGAAGAGTGTTTTATACGAGGCAGCGAAGGTCGCTTTCAACTTGATAAGTTGATTCCAGTATCAGGCAAAGGATTGTTAATGGGCTCTAATGAAGATGGGTCTGAGTTAAGCGCAGCAAATACTGCTCAAGATGATCTAAAAACTCGGATTAAATTCTCATAAAAAAAGACGGGTGTTGCCACCCGCCCAAACTCGGTACATCAGAGTGTTGTTACAGGGATGTGAACACTCTGTAATTACGATATCAAGGAGTATGCTGCTTAACTAGTCATCACAGATAGGTGGGTATATTTTTAGCAGAAGCGGTCAAAGTTGAAGTGCATATCGGTTAAACAGGATTGCAAAAACTTAATTCTAAATGTTATTGTGATCACATTATTGTTTAAACCACAGAGCTTTAGTGTGTCGTGTGAAAAGGGCTTGTCATACATTCACCGATGCAGATATAAATTTTTGTTGTGTTCGCAGCAAGAATGACACCCAAGGAGGAGATATGAAAAAGAAGTCCCTAATCGGTCTAATGCTGGTTCCACTAGCGATGGGCCTAAGTACCCCTGCATTCTCAGAAGGAACCCTTAACGTAACGAACTGGGCTGAGTACATTGGTGAAGACACGATCGCAAACTTTGAAAAAGAGTTTGATATCAAAGTGACCTATGACATGTATGACTCTGTCGAAGCGATTGATACCAAGCTGCTAGCCGGTAAAACGGGCTACGATGTGGTCAGTCACTCAAGCTCATCAATCGCACGTTTGATCGCTGCGGGCATCGTAATGGAGCTAGACAAAAGCAAACTGCCAAACATGAAGCACCTGCGCGAAGATGTTATGACGCAGCTAAACGCTGAGTGGGATCCTGGCAATAAGCACATCATCCCTTACATGTGGGGAACACACGGTGTGACTTACAATAAAGAATTGATCTTGGAAACTTACCCTGATGCACCGATTGGCTCGATGGATTTAGTCTTTGATCCTAAGCACATGAAAGAAATTGCAAAATGTGGTGTGGCTTTCCTAGATTCACCAAATGATGTAATGCCAATGGCACTTACACATCTTGGTCTTGACCCTAACACCACTAACAAAGCGGATTACGAAACAGCTGAAGAAATGCTGATGAAGGTTCGTCCTTACATTAAGACATTTGACAACTATGCTTACCAGCGTATGCCTCAAAAAGAGTTTTGCCTAGCCGTTACTTGGGGACCGGATGGTTTACTTGCGATGTCTGGTGCTAAAGAGGCTAACACAGGCGTTGTGCTAGATTTCTTCCTTCCTGAAGGTGAGAAAAAAGCACAGTTTTGGACAGATGGTTGGATCATTCCTGCTGATGCTAAGAACGTAGAAAATGCGCATAAGTTTATTAACTACATGATGCGCCCTGAAGTGGCTGCTAAGGATACCGACACCACATGGTATGCAAATGCTAATAAAGATGCTTACGCGCTAGTTGACCCTGCGGTAACAGGCAGTAAAGCGGCTTATCCTTCAGAAGAGCAGGTTGCCAACATGTACACACTAACGCTACCGCCAAAGAAGGTTGAGCGCGTTAAGACCCGTTCTTGGACAAACTTCAAGACAGGCAGTAACTAAGCAGTTCTAGCAGTAAAAGGGAATAGTGCACTGTTAAAGTCACTATTCCCTGACTTGATTGATCCGTCCCACTGATTCCCCAAAGAGTATGCCATGCCTCAAGATGACAATTTTGCTCACCGTCCCTGGCTAGATCCTGACAAAGAACCCTTCATACAAATTCGCAGTGTCAGCAAGCGCTTTGGTGATTTTACGGCGGTTGATAACGTTGATCTGGACATTTACAAAGGCGAGTTGTTTTGTTTGTTAGGTGGCTCAGGTTGTGGGAAAAGTACATTGTTACGCATGCTTGCTGGCTTTGAAACGCCAAGCTCCGGTGAGTTGTTTATTGATGGCGAAAAAATAAATGATATTCCAGCCTACGATAGACCCGTTAATATGATGTTTCAATCATATGCTTTGTTTCCACACATGACGGTCGAAAAGAACATTGCCTATGGTTTAAAGCGAGATGGCGTAGCCAAATCAGAAATCAATGATCGTGTCGCAGAAATGATTAAGCTGGTTGAGTTAAATGACTTAGC
>CALHTA010000197.1 GCA_938038645.1 uncultured Thiotrichaceae bacterium | reverse complement strand
AGTAATCATTGCTGCACTCAAGCTGAGACGTGAACGAGGCATTAGCGCGTTTACGGGCCTTTGTTGTGATAACTTACAGGGAAATGGTGCTATCTTGCGCCAAACCGTGGTTTCACTTGCTAAGCTTTCTGACCCAGAATTAGCCGACTGGATTGATAAAAATTCTAGTTTTCCAAACTCAATGGTTGATTGCATTGTCCCTGCAACAGGCCCGAATGAGATCGCAATGGCGCGTGAGTTTGGCGTAGATGATGCCGTCCCAGTCACTCATGAGTCTTTCCGTCAATGGGTGATAGAAGATGACTTCTGCGCAGGTCGACCAGAGTGGGACAAAGCAGGTGCAGTATTCACTGATGCGGTTCATGACTATGAAGCCATGAAGATCCGTATACTAAACGCTGGGCACCAATTGCTGGCGAATGCTGGTGAGCTTTTAGGATTAGAAACCATCGCAGACTGCATGGCTCATCCTTCATTAGCTAAATTCCTTTCTAAAGCACAGCATGAAGAAATTGCACCTTATGTAAAGGCTGTGCCTGATATGAAACCGGGCGATTATATCGACCTTATCGGTAGACGTTTTGCTAATCCTGCGATCCTTGATACAACGCGCCGCGTAGCCTTTGATGGTTCATCAAGACACACTGGGTTTATTTTACCTATTTTGCGAGACGCACTAGATGCAGGTGGTTCTGTGGAAGGGTTAAGTCTTGCGGAAGCGTTATGGGCACGTATGTGTGCTGGAACCCGTGAAGATGGCAGCGAGATTGAGGCTAATGATCCTTTCTGGGATAACCTTGTAGCAACCGCTCAGCAGGCCAAATCAACTCCGCAGGCTTGGCTTGAGATGAGCCAAACTTATGGTGACTTAGCAGAGCATTCAAGCTTTTCAAGCGCATTTGAAAAGTGGTTGACGTTGATCTGGGAAGAAGGTGTTGAAGCAGCACTGAAAAAATACACTAGTTAATCATCACTAAGGAACGCTCCCATGGCTCACATAGATTATTATACTTTTCCACTTTCACCATTTGCCTACTTAGCTGGTGGACGTCTCGAAGAAATTGCAGCTAAGCATGGAGCGACGATTACTTATAAGCCTTTTGCTTTAATGACTATCTTCGAAGAAACGGGTACACCCCCGCCGCCAAAGCGTCATCCTAGCTTGATGGTTTATCGTGCTCAGGAATTAAAGCGAATTTCAAAAAAGTTAGGCATGGCTTTCAATCTACAGCCTGCTCACTGGCCAACTAACCCTGCACCAGCGTGCAATGCAATTATTGCTGCACAGGCAGCTGGTGGCGGTGACGTCGGCGGCTTAGTACAGTCATTCTTAAAAGCATGTTGGGCTGAAGAAAAAGACATTAGCCAAGATGATGTGGTTAAGGCTTGTTTAACAGCAAACGGTTTTGACGCAGCACTGGCAGACAGTGATGCTGAAGCAAGTGCAGCAGTGTTCGCTGCAAACACTGAAGATGCACGAGGTGCAGGTGTGTTTGGAACACCAACTTATGTCGTGGGTGAGGAAGTGTTCTTTGGTCAAGATAGGCTTGAGTATTTAGACGATCATTTGCAAGGCTAATCAGAAAAAAATTTATAAACATAGAGCGGACCTTTATGGCTGCTTTATGTTTGTGTAAAATAAAAACAAGCCATTTGATATTAAAAATAACTACTTTTTAATAAATTAACATTAATATTTTCGCAATATTAAATTAAGAGTCTGTGACTATTATTGATTATGCCCCTTTGTTTTATTGAAGTGAGGCTCATTAAAGTGCTGGGATAGCTACTTTCTTGGCACTGTCGATAAATGATCAATAACCACAGGTGCTTAAAAACATGGACGTTTTAAATAAGCTATCAATAGTCGTGGTGCTGGCTTTTTTTGCAGGATGCAATAGCGGCACCACTCCAACCCCAACTCCTCAAAAGTCTGAACAAGACAAGAAACTAGCGTCAATTATCAAAAGCCGAGGCCTAACAGGTGTGCCGAAAGCGACCTCAACGATACCCGCTATCACTGACCCAATCGCACAACTTGGCAAGCGATTGTTCTTCTCAAAATCACTCAGTGGAAACCGCGATACGGCTTGTGTCACCTGCCATCATCCACAGTTAGGAGGTGGAGACAATTTAAGCCTCTCAGTTGGTGTGGATGCTGATATTCCCGACTTACTGGGCCCTGGACGGACACATCGTATTGATGCGATGCATAGCGATGGCGGACCAACGGTTCCTCGTAATGCCCCAACCACCTTCAATATAGCCTTATGGAAGACTTTTCTATTTCACGATGGCCGCGTTGAATTAAATGCTGATGATACGATTAGAACACCTGATGTTGCTTTTAATAATGGCGACCCCCAAGCCGGTATCAATTTAGTACATGCTCAAGCAAGGTTCCCAGTCACTTCGAAAGAAGAGATGAAAGGTTTTGCGCATGATGATAAAGACAACCAAGGTATTCGTGAGTTTTTAGCCCAGCGAATGGGTGGGTATGGCTCAGGTCATGCTGCTGATCCATTGCTGGACAATGCTTATTGGTTAGAGAAGTTTCGGACTGCTTTTAACCAGCCTAATGCAACAGCTGAGGCATTAATCACGGAACAAAACATTGCTTTTGCGCTCGGTGAGTACCAGCGTTCACAAGTGTTTACTTCAACTCCTTGGCAGAAATATGTTTCAGGCGATACGAACGCCCTGTCACCTTCCGCTAAAAATGGTGCCTTACTATTTATGAATACCAGTGAAGAAGGCGGTGCGAACTGCGCTAGCTGTCATTCCGGTGATTTCTTTACCGATGAAGGATTTCATAATATTGGTATGCCGCAGATCGGCCGTGGTAAAGGCAATGGAGCTGACGGTGTAGAAGATTTTGGCCGATTCCGAGAAACGAAGCTAGAGATTGATAAATTCACTTTCCGTACACCAAGCTTAATCAATGTCGAAATGACAGGGCCTTGGGGGCATGCGGGTGCATTTACCTCTTTGGAAGCGATGGTACGTCATGACTTAAAACCCCAGCAATCAGTTGATAATTATGACTTTTCTCAGTTAAGTCAAAATGGAATTCAGAACCTGGATGTGATGAAGGAAAATACACAAAAAGCCTTAGATCATCCTAACTTTGCCATAAGTGAGCAACAGTTTAGTGATGCTCAAGTGACGGATTTGGTGAATTTCTTGAAGGCGCTAACCGACCCTTGCACTAAAAGTAAGACCTGTTTGACCCCTTGGATTTTGGATAGTAAAGATGATCTTGACCCCAATGGTGATCAGCTGGTGCCGATGGGCGCTGGTTTATAAACTACAAAAGTCTGCCTTAATGGTCAAACACTAAGGCAGAGCTTCACAAGGTTGCTTGGAATAGGCGAGAATAGGTAAAAGTTATTCCCTAGGGAGAAATCATGACTAAGCCAACCAGCACTTTTAGTGGTCCAGATCTATGCAAGCTCCCTGCGCGTGAAGTAGTAGATCTTTTGAAGAATAAAAAAGTCTCTCCGAAAGAATTGTTAGACGCCTCTTATGAACGTATTGCTCAGGTTGAGCCCGCTGTTAATGCAACGGTAACGCAATGTCCAGAGCGTGCTTACGCTTCGCTTGAAAACTTAGAAGCAAATGCTAAAAAGAATGGATCACATGAGGCTTGGTTAGGTGGTTTGCCGATTGGGATAAAAGATCTTACAGTCGTTTCTGGCGTGACAACAACTTTTGGCTCTTATGGCTTGCGCGATTTTGTGCCTGAGACGACCGATGCATTAGTAGAAATCTTAGAAGCGCGTGGTGGAGTAGTGGTTGGTAAAACCAATACACCTGAATTTGGCGCGGGCGGTAATACCTTCAATCAGGTTTTTGGTTATACAAGAAACCCTTGGGACACTCGAAAAAATGCCGGAGGTTCATCAGGTGGTGCGGCGGTTTCATTAGCTACGGGTGAAGTCTGGTTAAGCCAGGGCTCTGACCTGGCAGGCTCATTGAGAACGCCGGCAGCTTACAACGGTGTGTGTGGATTTCGGACGACTCCAGGGAGAGCAGGCGGAGGCCCTGACCCTGCTGCATTTCTAATGGAAGGCATCTCCGGTCCTATGGCGCGCGATGTTGAAGACACGGCGTTATTCTTAGATGCTATGACAGGGTTTGACCCGCGGATGCCACTGTCATTAGAAGCCCCAACGGTTAGTTTTCAGGAAGTTTTAAAGCAAGAGAAAAAGAATATCCGTATTGCGTTTAGCCCGGATCAAAACGGTTTTGCTCCGGTTGAATCTAACATCAGAAATATCATGGCGCAGGCGATGGCCACGCTTGATAGTAATGGCTTACGAGTAGAGGAAGCTTGTCCTGAGCTGCCCGATTTATACGATACCTATGTCAGCCTTAGAGGAATTCATTATGGGGCTATCAATGCTTTCGCACCGGACTCCGTAAAAGAGCACTTCAAACAAACTCTACAAGATAATATCGCAACAGGGCAGGCGCAAACCTCACAAGATATCTATCTTGCTATGCGTAGTAGGACTGATTTGTACCAGCGTATGCGTGTGTTCCTTGAAAACTACGATGTGTTGGCTATCCCAGTTGTGGGTTTA
>CALHTA010000196.1 GCA_938038645.1 uncultured Thiotrichaceae bacterium | reverse complement strand
ATGGCAGAGCTTTGGTCACTCACGACTGAACCTGAAAGTATCGTTTTAAATGGCGCTAGCAACTCTGATTCTGCCCCGCTAGAAACAGAATCAGTACTTCGTTTACTAAAGGAAATGCCCGATAACTCTAATGTGGTCGATTACTTCCTTAAGCAACATTCACACCTTACGGCTAATGAAGTGCTACGTGCCGTCAGCGTGGTTTGTTTACATCAGAAAAACCATGACATCCACATCCGCCATGAACAACAGGACTACGAATTTTCGGGTCAAACATGGCGTGGAATCAGTATTTATAAAGGTGAATTAAGCCATGACGGATGAACTAAACACTGAATCAACTGATGCTGAAGATGTAAACCAGCTTTCTAGCGAAGGGGTAACGGAATACCATGAAATACCATCTCAAGATGAGGCAAAATCTGTTTTTGATATTCCAGGTAAAGCAGAAGTGTTTCAGGCATTAGTCAGCGGCAGCCATATCTCTTTTAACTCTGGCGAGCTGTTTCATTATTTAAGTAACAACGCTGAAGCTTATGAAACTGAGCTGGCTACATTAGGTTACGAACTCATTCACGAGCTTGATTATTACTATCTACAGCCGTTTGATGATGAGCGTTCTAATGACTATTCCAAGCGCTGCTTAGTGTTTGTGACTGTTATGATTGAATCGATTTCAAACACGGCACAGGACATAGTAAAAACCTTATTTAGCGACACAGGCTTTCAAGTTGATCAGCTTCCTCATTTTAGTACAGAGCGTTACCGTAACTATATGCAAAACGTAGAAGTGGGCGAGGACAGGCAACTAAAAACCTTACTAAATAATATGCATCGTTCCGGCTTTATAGAGTTTCGTGAAGCCGATAACTTCATGCGTTTTTTAACACCGAGTCATCGTTTTTTACAGCTCAGCCTAGAAATATTAGAACAACATAATAAGCAAACTGCAGTTAGCGAGGCTGGGTAATGAGCACAGTGAATGGCAAAGTACAGCCTAGCAAAATCATCCTCATCAACTCAGCCAATTGCCAATATGCTGAGTTTGATTTGTCTGACTCTCTTCATCTAGTTGCGCTTAATAATCGTGGTAAGACCTCGATCATTAACACCCTCCAGTTTCTGTATATTGATAACTACAAAGAGATCAATCTAGGTTACTCATTAGATGCCACTTGGAAGCATTATTTCCCTGCGTTGGGTTCTTACATCTTGTTTGAACTCAATACGCTGACTGGACGTAAAGTGTTTGGACTATCGGCAACAGGTTTAGGGAACCAACCCGAAAAATTCATCCTGTCTGGTGAATACGATGAGTCTGATTTCATTGTTAAAACTGACGATGCAATCACCCCTAAAAAACCAGATGCGATGTTTCTGGACGTCAGCACCAAGCTGGTTAGCAGAAACCTAGAATCTAAACATCACCGCGCCCTACTCAGACCATTTACCACTAAACAAAATCCTACTGGATTAGGTTTGATTGGAGATACGCAGGATTATCGGCTGTTCAAACGTTTGTTTAGACAATTGCTGCAGCTCAAAGGCATCACCATAAAAGACCTGAAAATGCAGATCGAACAGGTCAATCATTCGGTGATGGAGAAAGAGCAAAAGATAAATGTACAGCGTGAGTTTAGTGAGCCTTACGAGCGAGTTAAAAAAGAGCAAGACAGTTTACGTCGCTTGCAAGACAATCAAGATACGATTGAAAGCTTAATTGGAAACAGCCACTCACTTGAAAAAAGACAGGGCAAGCTGGTGAGCTACAACCTAAAAGCCACTGGCTTGTATGTTAAAGAGGATGAGCAACAGCAGGAAATATTAGACACTCAGCTCTCAATGCAAGCGCGAGATAAAGAAAAACTCCCTGAACTAAGGCTGGCCAAAGAAGACAAGCAAAATCAAATCAGTGCGTTAGATCAAAGCTTGGGAGTGATCAATAACAACATCTTGCAATACGAAACACTGAGCCGTGAGTGCCAGCAGATTGTTATTGAGATGGAACAGCAAAAGCTCATAAACCTTGAAGAGCAACGCGATGAAATTCAAGGTCAACTGTTTAATCTTCGCAATGAAGAACTCGCAGAACTTGAAAAGCGTTTACAGTTTACTGATGAAAAACTGACTAAAACTCAGTCACAGCTCAATAACTTATCCAGCACTTTATTTGTCCAACTCAAAAAACAGCTATCAGATCCTGAGTTAGCGCTGCTCTATCAACTAAGCAATGAGGAAATTTGGACCTTGATCAGTGGTAAGCAGTTTGAATTAAGCGACACATCAGCGCTTAAAGCGTTTTTAAGTGCGGCTTTAAAAGGCAATAAAACGTCGGCATTTGAACTGCCTGGACTTACCCTAAATCTATCATCGGTTTCAACAGCAGGCTTACATCAGATGGGTAACCCTGACTTTCTTGAAAAGCAGGTCGCAAAATTAGAAACCGAAGCTGCAGCACTTCGTAAAAAGATCGACGCTATACAAGAGCAAGCCTCTCTAAAGCAGCAGTTAGAAGAAACAAAGCATCAAATCGAAGTCACTGCTGCTGCCATCAAAAAATATTTGGACTGGCAAGAAGGTGAAGCTGACTATCAAGCATGGATAGAAGAAAGTGAGCTAATTGGTGGAAGTGTATTGCAACATCGTCAAGAAATGGCTGAGCTAGACGAAAAAGCGCATGAATTGAGGCAAAAAGTTAAATCGTATTCTGAAAAGATCACCAGCACGAAACAAGCAATAGAAATACTCAAAGGTCAGAAACGTTGGATTGAAATGAACCCGCCTGAGGAAGATTGGAGCCCGGTTGAAGTTAATTACGACACCCTGAGTTTTGAAGCGCTTTATGATGCTTATCGAGAACAATATGAAGCCATTGCCACCGAACAACAGGCGATCGCCCAAAGCTTGGCGCGTCTGCGTAATCGCTTTATCGACCTAACCGACCTAAATGATACTGATGCGATACAGCATTTGAATCACTTGCTTGAGGCTATTCCGGAGCAGGAAAAAGGCATCAACGATGAGTGGAAGCGCATCTTTACCAGTTTTGCTGCACATTGCCGCGGCATTATCGATAGTGTCGATGCTATCGACAGTTACCTGACTGACTTAAATCGCTTACTTGCCAGGCAAACCATTTCCAACCTTAAATCCATCAAAATCATCATCGGTCGTAATGAGTGGTATCAGCGGATTTTAAAGATACGTGACTGGAAGGAGCATGACCTACCCTTGTTTGGCGGGCTTGATGAATCTTCGATTGATGAATTGTTGAAATCAATTAAACCCTTGCTAGAAAAAGTGAATATCACGGTTGCTGACCTTTATGATTTGGTTCTTGAAGTGGTTGATACACATGAGCAACAGAAACAATACCAAAGTCTTGATTTAGAAAGTAATGGCACCTCTATCACCGTCAAAACCATCATCTTCATCTCGATGATTAACCAAGCGGTTTCAGGTAAAAAGAACATCGGTGACACGATTCGATTACCGTTTTATGTGGATGAGATTGACAGTTTGGATGATGCCAATGCGCAGAACATCCATGATATCGCGCTTAAGTTGGGATTAATTCCGATCTTTGCTAGTCCAAAAGGCAGTGGTATCTGCAAACGTTTGTATCAATTAGATAACAATCAGCAAGGCAAGCTTGAAGTAAGAAGAAAGGCATCTGACTCTAGCAAGCTACTTTTAGTACAACCGACTTTTGAGCGTATTAGTTAACTCACTCTTATGATTGATCAATTGACTTAAAACCATGACATTTCAATGGTTTTTCCTGAACATTAAGAGTGCGTTCATAATAGTAATGCATAAAATACATACAAAGTAATTTTGTAAAAAACCTTAAAAACAATAAGAAACTAGGGGAAAAATTGTGAGCTCAGAGTCGCAGCGGCTGGCGCAACAAACAATGGCATTTGTTTTAGCAGGAGGCCGTGGGAGCCGACTGCAAGAGTTAACCGAAAGAAGGGTTAAACCAGCCGTTTATTTTGGTGGTAAGACTCGAATTATCGACTTTGCACTATCTAACTCGGTTAACTCTGGCATAAGACGCATTGGCGTTGCCACACAATACAAAGCTCACAGCCTCATTCGTCATTTACAGCTGGGGTGGAATTTTTTCCGTGCTGAGCGCAATGAGTCTCTCGACATACTCCCCGCTTCTCAACGAATGAACGACACTAATTGGTATAAAGGCACTGCCGATGCGGTCGCACAAAATATTGATATTATTGAAGCCAACAAGGTTAAATATGTGCTTATCCTTGCTGGTGACCATGTTTATAAACAAGATTATTCCCTGTTGATTCAGCATCACGTCAATAGTGGCGCTGACGTGACGGTAGGCTGTATAGAAGTTCCACGAGAAGAAGCCAGCAGTTTTGGCGTAATGAGCGTCGATGAACATGACAGGGTTTTAGACTTTGTCGAAAAGCCAGACAACCCACCAGCAATGCCTGACAACCCAGATCAATCATTAGCGAGTATGGGCATTTACGTATTTGAAGCTGAGTTTTTGTTTGAACTACTAAGAGAAGATAGTTCAAACCCAGACTCAAGCCATGACTTTGGTCATGACATAATTCCTAAACTGGTTAAAAATGGAAAGGTAATCGCTCACCCATTTAGTCGTTCTTGTGTGCGTAGCGCTTCTGAGCCTAAACCTTACTGGCGTGATGTCGGAACCATTGATGCATTTTGGCAAGCCAACCTTGATCTTACCGACTTTTCTCCTGCGCTTGATATCTATGACAGAGCATGGCCAATCTGGACGTATTCAGAGCTGACGCCACCCGCTAAATTTATTCATAATGAAGAAGGTCGTCGTGGTAATGCCGTGTCATCCATGATCTCAGGTGGCTGCATTATTTCAGGATCTCAAATAGAACGCTGCCTATTATTTACCGGCGTAAAAGCCCATTCTTACTCAGCATTAACGGGCGTCATAGCTATGCCTTATGTTGAAATTGGACGACATGCCCGCTTAACCGGCGTTGTGATTGACAAAGACGTTGTTATTCCCGAAGGCTTGGTCGTTGGAGAAGACCCTGAGCTAGACGCTCAGAGATTCACTCGGACTTGGGGAGGTATCTGCTTAATCACTTCGTCGATGATCGCAAAATTACAATAAGCTTAGGAACAGCCGTTTTGGCTTAATGGTTTAAACCAACCAGTCTGTAGGATCAACTTTATAATAGCGCTTTAGCTCTGCAAATAACGCGGGATGCTCTGCTTCCATTTGCCTTGGTAATTCAAAGAACGTTTCTGTGATTACCGCAAAAAATTCCGCTGGGTTAGTTGTACCATACTTATCAATTAGAGTTTCATCGCCCTTGTAGGCAGCCTGTCGCAGATTTTCGTATTCATCAGTCAATACATTTGCCCAACGCTTTGAACGTGAGGCATCGCCTAAAAATGGAGCCCCATTTGTTGCACCTGAGGCATGGTCCAACTGATGAGCAAATTCATGAATCGCGACATTCGCGCCATCACTGAAATTCTTATTGCCCTTTAGCACATCTTCCCAAGACAAAATTACCTTACCATTATCCCACGACTCCCCAAGCACGCCATGTTTGTGGTGTTCTGGCAAACCTTCAGCATTAAGCGTTTCTCGGTTCACGGTGAACGCATTTGGATAGACAAGAATGTATTTCAAGTCTGGAATAACATCTGTGTCGCGATTTAACAGCAATAAACAGGCTGAAGCAGCGACGGTCACTCTAATTTCATCGGTAATCTCTAAACCGGCACATCCAATAAACTCTTTCTCATGAATAAACTGCTTAATACGGTTTTTCAATTGCAACTGCAAGTCAGCGGGCATACGGCGAAATACGGGGAAGTTTTGCCTCAGAACCTTGCGCCACTCTGCCGTGAAAGGTTCTTCCACTGCGCGGTTAAGTTTATAACGTGGATATGCAAAAGCGGCTATTGCACCAATCACAATAACCGCCATTAAAATCGTAGATAATTCTGGCATTTAACCATCCTATTACGCACAACCTTGTGCCGTTCTTAAGATGATTCTGTCATTACCTTCATATTTCAAGGGTTGTTGGGATAGAAGGCCTAACTTAGCGTTCCTCATAGGGCGAGATCATGGCCTCAAGTGATTCTATTTTGATGGTGTGCTCAGCATCATCATAAGAGCTCAGATCCGTAAAGTTAGAACGATTAGCGTTAATCTCGTAGCGATACTGCGTTTCATTTTCAGCAATCCGCAGACCCGTTTGACGAATATTCATGTCTAATGAGGCTTGAGGACGAACCAATACAATTTGTGCCTGATCCGTTACTAATTTCAGTGTCGTTTTAGGAACCATGATTAAACATTTCGATTGGCGAAAGGTCAATTTACCGTCCTTAATCACGGGAGGCTCACTGCCGTTACACTGCCAGCGCACTGTGGGTTCATCGTGCCAGTAAAACACGGCTGAAGATTGTTCGACCTCAATCGACATTCCCTCTGCCCAAGGCTTTGTCACCCAGCTAGCACTCGTTATATCCAACTCAGGTGCTGACTCGTCAGCATAGTTAAAATCATCAGATGACGCCGTCCAGATAAAAAATACAAGGGCTGCCAGCATGGTTGATGCGAGGATACCCATCCATAGGAACATTTTTTTGCCTGCGCCAACCACTTTTTTAGTCACCGGAGTTTTAACCGTTTCTCCCTCAAGATACTGCTCAGCTAACGCTTCAGGGCGACCAAAACGCTCTAATAATGAAGACCCCGTTTCGGCTTCGTGGCTTTGAATTTCTTGAATAATATCGTTTCTCGATGCTTTATCCAGACCACCGAGTGCTTTAGTCAAGGCGGCTATAAATTGTTCATTTGTCATTATGTTAACTCCTTGAGTTTATCGACTGCTTGCTGATTGGTTTGATAGGTTTCTAGCATTTGGGGTAATAGTTCTGCTCCTTCATCACTTAGCTGGTAATGCCGACGAGGATGCCCTCCTTCCGATGGGGTCACCCAGTGCGACGTTAACCAGCCGTTTTTGAACATTCTGTTAAGTAAGGGATAAAGCGTGCCTTCGTTAATCGACAGACC